>CAYYMP010000095.1:0-7363 GCA_964472915.1 uncultured Dehalococcoidales bacterium
GAAAAAACGCACGGGGCGGACGACGAGGACCAGGTGGCAAACGAGGCAATAGGCCTGCGCCAGGTGGTGGTCCTTCCGCGCGAACTGCCGTTGAAGAGCGAGTCCCAAAATCACCGGTTGAGCTGCCAGCTCAGACAACAGTTGGTGAACTAGCGGAAATTCTCGAAATCTCGAACGTCGACACCATCAAATCACTCATGCGTATCGGTGTCATGGCGACTGTAAATGAGACCGTCGAATTTGATGTCGCTGCGAAAGTGGCAGCTTCATTCGGAATCGGTGTGCTCAAGCCGAAAGACCGTGAAGAAAGTTCTGCATCTGTACAAGTTGGTATAGACGAAGAACTCACTGATGACAACGCTCAGACACGTCCCCCGGTTATTACCGTTCTCGGTCACGTTGACCACGGCAAGACCACGCTGCTAGACGCAATTCGTGGTGCTCGAGTGGTAGACAGTGAAGCCGGTGGTATTACACAGAGCATCGGTGCTTACCAGGTCGACAAAGATGGCCAACTTCTCACGTTCATCGACACCCCAGGTCACGCTGCGTTCACTCAAATGCGAGCAAGCGGAGCCCAGGTAACTGACATTGCAGTTCTGGTAGTAGCTGCTGATGACGGTGTGATGCCTCAAACCCAGGAAGCTATCGATCACGCCAGGGCTGCTGGTGTTCCGATTATCGTGGCGATTAACAAGATTGATGCTCCCGGCGCGGACATTGATCGTGCGAACGCTCAACTCGCAGAACACGAAATCATTGTTGAGGCATATGGTGGTGATACCGTTGCGGTCCCCGTTTCGGCACTCACGGGTGAAGGAATCGACGATCTTCTGGAATCACTTCTCCTGGTTGCTGAAATTCAGGAACTCAAGGCAAACCCGGACAGATCCGGTATTGGTGTGGTGATCGAATCCCACATGGACCGCGCACGAGGTGCTGTTGCATCTGTGCTGGTCAAAGCAGGAACGGTAAACGTCGGTGACAACGTTGTTGCCGGCACGTTCCGTGGTCGAATCAAGTCGATGGTCGATGGTTTCGGTAAATCTGTAAAAGAAGCTGGACCATCCGTGCCAATTGAAGTGCTCGGATTGAATGGGACACCAGCTGCTGGTGACCAGTTTGATGTTGTCGCCAACGATCGAGCTGCCCGCGATCTGGTCGAAACACGAGAGCGACTTGCTTCACAGCGCCGCGATACCCGTGCCGCAACCACAATGGCTGAAGTTATGCGCCGAGTTCAGCAGTCTGGTGCTAAAGAACTCAACGTTGTAGTAAAGACCGGAAACCACGGCTCAATCGACGCTGTCCAGCGTGCTGTTGAGCAGGTATCCAGTGATGAAGTCCAGGTCAAAGTGGTCAGTGCCGCATCGGGTGCCGTAAACGAATCTGACATCCTTCTGGCAACCGCTTCAAATGCGATCGTGGTTGGATTTGAAACCACGGTAGAAGCGGGAGCGCGCCGACAAGCTGAGACCGAAGGAATCACGATCCGAACCTACGACATCATCTACAACCTTGTCGACGAAGTGAACGATGCTGCTCGCAGCCTGTTGGAACCAGAACGCAAGGAAGTGGTCACGGGGCATGCCAACGTTCTCGAAGTGTTCAAGAGCGGCAGGCGAGAACAAATTGCCGGTTTGCGCGTGACAGATGGCGTGCTCAAGCGAGCAGGGCGAATGCGCGTTATCCGCGGTGGCGACGAAATATTCGATGGTGCCATCACCTCGATGCGCCACCTCAAGGATTCCGTCCGAGAGCTGGCCAACAACTTCGAAGGCGGAGTCATGATTGATGGATTCCACGAATACGAAGTTGGCGACGTTCTCGAAGGCTACGAAATTCAGGTCACCGCCCGCTAATTCGGCGACAACATGAGCAATGGAGGCTCCTGCCTTGGACCGTAAAGGTGAGAGAGTCAATCACACGATTCAGCGCGAGCTTGGAATCCTCATTACTGACGAGCTAAGTGATCCGAGGTTGTCGCCGATGACCTCGGTTACCGGTGTTGATGTAAACCGAGACTTGTCGATTGCCAAGGTTTACGTCAGCGTGCTTGGTACCGATGAGGAAAAAGGCCAGAGCATCGAGGCGTTGCGTTCAGCCGCTTCGCGCCTTCGGACAGAAATTGCGCAGCGAATACGCATTCGCAAGATGCCGAGGTTGAGCTTCATTCTCGACAACCAGATGCAGTCGGGTGCCGATATGGAAGCCCTGATTGATCAGGTGATGAGTGAAGATAGCCGCCGGTATACCGACAGGCAGGACAGTTGAGTACGTCCGCGTTTATTGGCGGTTACCTGAATATCAGTAAACCGCAAGACTGGTCTTCGACTGACGTAGTCCGCAAGTTAAAAGGTCTACTGAAAGTTAAGAAGATCGGACACGGTGGAACACTCGACCCCCTGGCAACAGGCGTGCTTCCAATATGTATAGGTGCTGCGACAAGGTTCGCCGACACTCTGCTCCTTGGTGATAAGTCGTACCGAATGACGGTTGAACTCGGAAGTGCCACGAATACTTACGATTCGACTGGTGATGTCACCCATCAGGCCGATTGGACTCATGTAACGCGCGAGGCTATTGAAGGCTCTCTTGAGCAGTTCAGAGGGCGAATCGAACAAGTCCCGCCGATGTACTCGGCAATCCGGCACAAAGGCAAGAGGCTTTACGAGTTGGCTCGAAAAGGCATCGAAGTCGAGCGTAAAGCCCGGTCAATCGACATATCTAAACTAGAATTCGTTGCGCTTCATCGAAACGAGCTAATTCTCGATATTTCGTGTAGCCATGGTTTTTACGCAAGATCGCTGGCACATGATCTTGGTCTGGCACTCGGTTGCTTCGCCCACATGACTGAACTAGTCCGTACAAGAAACGGTGTGTTCAGTCTCGATTCTTCACACACGCTGAGTGAAGTTGAAGAGGCGACAGCAACTTCCGATTTCGGTTGGCAAGATCTCGTAATGCCGATCGATACAACGTTGAAGCACATAGGCGAAACTTCTCTTTCCAGCGATCAGCTTGAAATGATCAAATACGGCAGACCACTAGCCGCTAACTCGATTTCACTTGATCATCCGGCTGAAGTTGATGAAGAAGTTCGAGCATACGATCCGGACGGGAACTTGGTGGCTATCCTGATTTACGAGCCTCAACGACTTGGTTGGCGTCCGCTAAAGGTGCTGGTTGCGGCGTAAATAGTGAGGCAAGTTCGATGGTTGGGTTGTTATATTCAAAACAAGAGAAATCGTAGGATGATATTCAGGACTTCCTTCGACTTACATCAGCAGTTGAAAACAGCAGGATCCAGACTTGCACGATAGTCCGCTTCACGTAGTTGCAGAGTTAATACTTCTACTTTCGATCATCCTCATTGCTGCCAAGATCGGTGGCGAGGTATCTGAGAGGTATCTCAAAATACCACCAGTTCTCGGTGAACTTGGTGCGGGAATATTGATCTCCCCATTTCTGCTCGGCGGTATTCACTGGTTCGGCGGATCGCCAATTTTCGAACTGCCTCACGAGGGCAACTTGCCCGTAGAACCCCAGCTCTTTTTCATTGCTCAAGTGGCGGCGGTGGTACTACTCTTTGAAGCTGGGCTGGAAACCGACCGTCCCCAATTCATAAAGTACATTCGACCCGCCACGGCAGTCGCTGCTGGTGGTGTGTTCCTCCCGTTTGTCATGGGATTCGCGGCTACGGTCGTGCTTGGCTTTGCCAGCATGGACTCGATTCAAGACATGATCCCGGCAATGTTCGTCGGTGCGATCATGACCGCGACCTCAGTAGGTATTACTGCGAGAGTGCTTGCAGACATTAGACGACTTGATTCGCCAGAAGGTGTGACGGTACTTGCTGGAGCGGTGGTTGACGACGTTCTCGGCATCATTATTCTCGCTATCGTTGTGGGTATCGCTGAAGAAGGAACAGTCACGGCATCGTCGATCGGTGTCATCTTCCTCAAGGCGGTTGGTTTCTGGCTCGGACTGATGATCGTCGGTTCAATTGTTGCCCGATACATTTCGCAACTTGTGCTCTGGTTCAAGAGCGCAGGTGGGGCAGTAGCACTTGCCCTCGCCCTCGCATTCGTCGCTTCTGCAGTTGCAGAGATTTACTTCGGTCTTGCCATGATCATTGGTGCATACACGATGGGTCTTGCGCTTTCGAGCACTGAACTCAAACACCAGATTGAGCAACCGATGCGACAGATCAACAACTTCCTGGTGCCGATCTTCTTCGTTGTGATCGGTATGCAAGTCGACTTCACAGCATTCGGTGCTGGCGACACTTCACTTGCTTCCGCGGTAGTGTTCGCTGTGGTTCTCACGGTATTCGCTGTTATCAGCAAGATCGTTGGATCAGGAGTGCCTGCACTGTTTGTCGGATTCAACCGAATTGGCGCGTGGCGAGTGGCACTTGGAATGCTCCCACGAGGTGAAGTAGCGCTAATCGTTGCTGGAATTGGTCTGACCTCAGGGGTGATTGGTCAGGACATATTCGGAGTTGCAATCGTGATGACCGTTGTCACCACGGTGCTGGCACCGGTTTTCTTAATCCCGGCATTCCGAGGCGGCAGCGGACTCAAGTCCGGTGCAGAGGTAGATTCAGACTCGGAGTCCAGCGACTCGGGAAGCTAGTACTCAACCTGGCAGAACCCGTGGTTGCAGTAGCCCCATGGGTTTTTCGCTAGATACTGCTGGTGTTCTTCCTCGGCGTAGTAGAACTCACCTGCTTCAGCGATCTCGGTAGTGATCTTTCCATGCCCTGTCGCTGTCAACTTCTCCTGATACCTGTCAAAACTGCTTAGAGCGGCATCTCGTTGTTCTTCGGAGTTCCAGTAGATAGCGGTTCGATACTGACTGCCAATGTCGTTACCTTGACCCATGTACTGGGTTGGGTCGTGGTTCTCCCAGAACACCTTGAAAAGGGCATCTAGGTCGACCTGCTTGGGATCGAACACAACTAGAACCGCTTCTGTGTGGCCAGTCATGGAGGTGCAGGTTTCCTGGTAGGTCGGATTCGGCGTCGTGCCTCCGCTATAACCGGCTGCAGTCGTGTAAACGCCGGGAACCTGCCAGAAAAGCCGCTCAGCTCCCCAGAAGCATCCCATCCCAAAGACGATTGTGTCTGTGCCATCAGGGAACGGCGGAAACATCGAAGTTCCGTTCACGAAATGTTTGCCTGAAATTTTGACTGGTTCTGATCGGCCCGGTAGACAATCTTCGGGATTTGGAACTGGGGCTGGAGCTTTTCTAAATATGTTCATGCGAACCCTTCACGACACTTGATCGCTAAATACTACTCCTGACGGTTTACGTCTGAAGCAGAACGAAAGTTCAGTCTCCAAGGCTTGGGTGATCTAGAATCGGCTCATGGAATTCGAGGAAATCATTCAATCTGCAATCGACCCGCAATACACAAAAAAGTGTTCACATCTCCCGATGGGAACTCCGGCTTCGGAGACCGGTGCTCTATCCAACTGAGCTATGGGGGCCATGAGTAGATGTGTAATCTTCCCACTCATCCATGTCCGCATGCACGCCTGAGCTGTTCCATGTGACCTCGATCATGGGTTGATGCCCAAGTCCCTAGAGCAAGCAGCGATTGACTGCCGACCTGCTTCGCCCAATCCGCTTCTGATAGCGAACGCAATATCTCCAGACTGCGCCGCCTGTTTGCCAGGTACCGACCTAGCACCACTCCGCTCTCCATCTCGTTGTAGCCCTTCCCTTCATGGAGCTTCCATGGAGGCAGAGGGCTTGGCCATTCTTTAGAACCGTCGCCATCGAGTATGAATTCAATTCGGGTCACAAATAGTCCGTCAGTTTCGAGCATGTGAGCGAGTGTTTCTTTCGCACTCCACTCTGTCGGTTCGGGTTTGTGGCTTAGCATTTTTTCATCAACACCCGAGATAATTTCTAAAGTTTCATCCGCCGCTTCTTCGAGAATTCGGATGATGTCTTTGGGTTTGAGATTTCCACTGACTGTCCCGCTGAAGAACGGACCGAACCCCTTGAACTCAGGTGCGAGAGCACCGCACAGATCACACACGTCGGGTTGCTCGTGTTCCACCACATTTCCACAATTGGTGCATCCCCATAATGTCTGTGCAACGTCTGATTCAGACACATCTTCATTGGATTCGAGACTCTTTAATGATCGTTCAACAATTTCGTTCATCCGGGAGGTTGCTTCGACTGGTATTCCGTCTGAAGTATCAATCCTGTAGTCCGTGGCAACGAAATTCTTCATCGATTCGGATAGTGCTTCACTCGATGTCTTGGATCGTGCGTGATCCATTGCGACCGCTTGCTGTACATGAGCCACCGCCCTGAGAACTTTGGCGATGTTGAAGTGACCGCTAGTGACGGCACGCTCAATTGCTGCGAGGGTGTTGAAGTACTGGGATGCGGACGACATCTTTTGTTCCTGAGAATCGGTTACAAGTTGGGTATCACCATATTGTTGACGCCTGCGATAGCTTCATCGACGTCAATTGCCTGAGCATATCGCAATGTCGTATGCAGGTCTGAGTGACCGGCGTATATCTGGACAGATCGGAGAGGGACTCCAGCCTTCAATAGTCTGGGAACCACCGTGTGCCTGAACTGGTGGGTATAAACCCCGTCGGCAACGGACTTTTTAATACGGCTAATAGTAAGCATCATCTGACGCAATCCTGCCTTGGTTAGCGGGTCTCCACTGCGGGTCAGCCAGAGAGTTGAGCTTCTGTCGTAGTTGAACAGTGTCTTGAGTGTCTGGTGATGCAGCTTCAGGGCACCGTTGGATAGAGATTGGCCACGACGGTCCTTGCGGATGAAAGTCAGGAACTCGCCTATGACAGCACGTCTCATCTGCGTGATGTCAGAGGTGTCTTGCTTCTCACACCAGAGAATGAACGGTTCCAGCTTTTCCTTGTACTACCGCATCGTTTCGGCGGACACGAAGGATGCACGTTCTGCCATGAAATTTCGATACACGGTGTTGGGATGGTTTTGACCGCCTATAGCAATCGCTGAGTTCAACCACCGTCTGAATTTCTTGGACAGTGACCGACCAATGGTTCTCTTTCCGGTCAATGTTTCGGACAAGAGGTATGGCGAGACATCAAGCTGTCGGGCTAGTCCTCTAGTTGACAGGCTTAGTGACTGTTTACGGTAAAGTTCTTCATCGAGCATGTGAACACTCCACTGTTCGCAAGTGTTCACCTTTGACCCGTTTTGGAGCTATCCAGTAATATCCGAAATAGAGGACTTGAACTAGGATTTAGTTCGTGCCCCCGTAGCTCAGTTGGATAGAGCACCGGCCTCCGAAGCCGGGTGCGTGAGTTCGAGTCTCGCCGGGGGCGCCATTTTCACTGGC
>CAYYMP010000096.1:0-4609 GCA_964472915.1 uncultured Dehalococcoidales bacterium
TGAGAAAGGATGGCAGTGAGATGAAGGAAATAACTGCGATCATCCAACCAGTGAGATTAGGCCCGGTCCGAGAAGCTCTTTCACGGGCGGGAATTACCGGTTTGACTCTGTCTGACGTGCGCGGTTTTGGTGCGCAAGGTGGATCAGTCGATACCTACCGAGGAATCGAATACAGGGTTGACTATGTTCCGAAAATCAAAATGGAAATCGTGGTGAGCGAACAGTTCGTTCAACCATGTATCGATGCGATTATCGAAGCAGCTCACACAAACTCTGTTGGTGACGGAAAAATCTGGATCAAGGATGTTGATTCCGTAATTCGAGTTCGCACGGGAGATAAGGATGAAGCAGCGCTGAACTAGGCGCCGTTCATCTGCTCTCCCACTGAAAAGAGATCGATTCGTCGCTACGCCTGAACACTCGGCGGCGGATCGATCTCTTTTCGCGCCTGCACATACTCGGCCCGCCTGTCTTCAAGGTACTCGGGAATGGGAACGTCCCACCAGCCAACCACTGTTGATCCCGAGTTAGGAAAGTCCCTGGCAACTTTGATTTCAACCAGCGCGGGTCCACCGTGCTCGAAGGCTCGTTTGATCGCTGACTGAATATCACCGGGTTCTTCAATCGACTCAGCGTGAAGACCGAATCCTTCAGCTATTTTCACGAAGTCTGGCGATTTCGAATCGTCCCAGTCGATGCCAATCGCTCGGTCTTCGCCAAACTCTGCCATTTGAAGATCACGAATCGAGTACCAGCCGTAGTTGTTCAACAAGACCACGACTACGTTGATCCCGTACTCCATAGCAGTTGCCATTTCTTGCATGGTCATCATGAAGTCGCCATCACCGACTACCGCAACAACCTGCTTTTCAGGTGCTGCCAGCTTCGCGCCCAGCGCTGCCGGGTAAGCCCAACCCATCGTTGAAAATCCACCGGAGGTCAGGTTTGTCTTTGGCTCGTAGAAGGGGAACTCAAGTACGCAAGCCTGGGCATGACCGCTGGAAGTCACGACAATTGCGTCTCGATCAAGAACCTCTCGAAGTTCCCGGTAAAACCGTGGAACAGTAGATGGGACAGCGTCGGAGTCACGCAATGGAGCGATTTCGCCTAGCCAAACTTCGCGAAGTTCCTGAATTCGAGCCAGGTATTCAGGTTTCGAAAAATAGCCTGCCACATCCTCGATGTGACTGCTTAGAGATGCTAGAACCTGCTTCGCATCACCAACGATGGCGACATCGGATGTGTAGTTTTTATTGACCTCGCGCTCGTCAATGTCGATTTGAATCAAGGTGGTAGTTTCGAGATTAAACGTGGTTCCGTGCCTGAACGAAGATGCCACCTGATCGGTAAATCTCGTACCTACGGCAAGAATTACATCTGACTCAGTCGTGAGGGCGTTGCCAATCGACGTGCCTTTTGTGCCGAGGTGCCAACCGTACTGAGGATGATCTTCAGGAAAACATCCCTTGGCCTGTAGAGTGGTAACCACCGCAGCACCTGTAACTTCCGCCAGTTTCAGTAATTCAGGTTCTGCGTCTGCGAGAGTGACACCACCGCCAGCAACAATTACTGGACGCTTGGCATTGGTTAACAGTCGAACGGATTCTGCGATCTTTTCGTTCTGGACCGAGACTGATGACTCGTGGTATCCCTCAACAGGAGTGGCCTTTGCTACGTCGCTAGTTTCAGCTTGCAGATCCATAGGTAGGCTCACGAAAGTAGGTCCCGGTCGACCCGTTCCCATTTGCCTGAACGCGTCACCCATTGCTTCAAACAGCTCTTCATGCGAGCGCGGACGAAAACTTGCTTTGACTAGCGGCTCCATCACAGAAGGCAGATCAGCAGGTCGTTTGCGTTCGATTTCCTGGAGAACTCCCCGACCTTCCATGTACGTGTGTGTTTCTCCTGAAAGAACCATCACCGCTGTTGAATCGACATAACTGGCACCAAGCCCAACTGTTGTGTTGAGCGCTCCAGGTCCTATCGATGTGAATACTGCCAGTGGCTTGCCTGTGACCCGGTAGTATCCGTCGGCAAGGTGCACCGCACTTTGCTCATGACGAACCTGGAGAATCTTTATTTCGTCCTGGCTCGTACGAAAAGCATCGAGCATAGCGACGATTCCGTGCCCTGGTATTCCTACGAGATAAGGCACAGACTCTGCCAACAATCGATCTCTTACGATTTCTCCACCGGTTAGTTCAGGCAATGAAAATTCCTCACCATTAAATTACGAATTGCGAACCAGCCTGACATCCTTGTCATTTAGGCTGATTAGATTCGATTGATCGAGCCGCAATCGTAACCGTAAGGGCTGGACAATTCACGTGTTTGCGACTGTCCATACATGGAAGAAGCAGGTCAGAATCCTGTTCCTAGTCGCGCTCCCCGTTTTGATGGTTCTTGGAGTGCTAACTCCGACTGTTGGTCCGACAATCGACCACCACTATGCTGACAGGACCCCTGTTCACGCTCACGTGTTGAATGGAGAAGTCGCCAACGAGCACGATCACTCGCTTGTGAACCATGACTACCAGGAAGGTTTCTCAGGTGATGGTGTATCGCTCGCAACCGGTACTGCGAACGGTACCGGTGGTTCAGTTGGACTTGTTGGCATATTGACGCTCGACAATGAGATTGTGCGAGACATTGAACCAGTAGTACTGATCCTCGATATCGAACACGAATTGATTGGTCGAGCGGAATCCACGCGACCAAAACCACCGCGAATCTCTCATCTCCCCCTGTAAATACGTATCTACCAGGCATCCCAAGGTCGGGTTGTGGAGCAAGAGATGAATTTCAAAGCAACGCGTATTCGCGCAGTTTTATTAGGTTTGGTGGCCTTCTCGATATTCAGTACCGGTACGGTCATGGCACACGAAGGTCGTGACGTAGGTGATTACAACTTTGTCGTTGGATTTATCAACGAACCAGCAATTGAAGGAATGATCAACGGGGTTTCGATTCGTGTAACCGGGCCAAAGGCATCTGAACATGATCACTCGGATCATTCGCATAATGACTCCATGGCAATGGACACTGAGATCGACCTTGTTTCACACGGTGGTGTATTTGTCGAAGAACTAGCTGCTGGCGGACAATATGAATTCACATTTGGCCATGAATTTGAAAATTTGACCGTACCTTTCCACGCCCATCCGAACGAGATCGCAGGATCGATCATGGTGGGAAATGACAACCCTGCTGCCGACATGGTCATGGTTGAAATCCACGAAAACGGGTTTTCTCCGAACATGGTCATGATCCAGCCTGGTGCCACCGTGATGTTTATGAACACGCTGGCCGACCCAACGGTTGTAATGAGCGGACCGCTTGGCGAAGTGGAGCCGGTTGAACAATCAAACTCTGGAGATCGATCACCTGTTTCAGGCTTGCTCGACCTCCAGGTCGAGGTCACTCACGTCGCGTCGGAAGTTTCGCAAGTGATGCTTCTGAAGGAGGCATTCGGAGATGCCGGACATTACAAGGCTGAATTCATCCCGACTTCGCCTGGTCCGTACCGGTTCAGATTCTTTGGTGACATTGAAGGAACTCAGATCAACGAATCATTCGAATCGAGCAACACGACCTTTGACGAGGTAACACCTGCCAACGATGTCCAATTCCCTGTTCAGTTAGCTGCTCCTCGCGAGACGGAGAATGCCGCCCGAGGTGCTCTGGATGCCGCAACATCGGCAACTCAAGACGCTAACGATGCATCCACTGCTGCAACAACTGCCACAATTCTTGGAGTAATCGCAGTCGTGTTGGGACTTGGTGGGCTTGTGCTAGGTGGTCTCGCTTATCGACGTTCAACAGGCAGAAGCTCTTAGCTCTGAACCCAGAAGCAGGAAATCAATTGAGATTGATCCCAATCGAAAATAGCCCACTCACCACACTGCTTCACGGTGTTGGTGGGGCTTACGACGAGCTGATCATTTTCGGTGGGATCGGTCTATTGCTGGTTGGGGTTGGCTTTTTGTCGTGGCGAGCTTCGAAAGAAAAAGAGAGAAAACGCAAAGCCCGACGAGATAGGAAATCCAAAAGTTGATATCTCGTCGCTGGTTCATCGTTGGCATTCTGGTGTTGAGCGTGGTCGCTCTATTTTTCTCGAGTACCGAATTCGCCAGTGCCCACGCGAACCAGATCGATTCTTCTCCTGCTCCGAACACCGAGTTAGAAAGTTCACCTGAGCGAGTAATCATCTGGTTCAGTGAACCAATTGAAGACAACTTCAGTGTTATATCGGTTCTGGATTCCGCGGCTAATCAGGTTGACCTAGGTGATTCCGCGCTTGATCCGGCTGAGCCAACCGCGATGTCGGTCGGTTTGCCTTCGCTCGAAAACGGTACCTACACCGTTGTTTGGAAGAACCTGTCTGCTGTCGATGGTCACAAGGTGATCGGCTCGTTCGTGTTCGCAGTTGGTGAGCCAATTTCTGCCGGAGCCCAACTAGAAGTAGCTGAGCAACCTTTGTTGCAGTCAGCAGCTGATCCGTGGATGCGCTGGATCGTCTTCCTGATGGCAACGTTAATAATCGGCGGGCTAATCTTCGAACTCCTGGTTTCCGTCCCGGTTATGTATTCCGAATCGTCCCGGGACTCAT
>CAYYMP010000096.1:4709-7313 GCA_964472915.1 uncultured Dehalococcoidales bacterium
TGATTTCCATCAGTAGTCACAACGCTGCTTCGCCGGTCGAAATCAAAACATTTGCGACAGCTACAGATTTCATCCACCTGGCGTCAGCGACGATTTGGTTGGGTGGTATTGCGTATTTGGGCCACTCGGTACGTGTGATGAAATCGGAGCTAGGGCACGACGATTTTGTTCAAGTTCTTAAACAAATGATCGCAAGGTTTACACCCATTGCGCTCATAGGCGGATTCGTTCTCGTCGCGACTGGTTCTTTCGCCACTTACTTACAGGTCACAGAACCCGTCGCAATGCGGACACCGTACGGTTGGGTGTTGGCACTGAAGCTTGTTTTCATTGTCCCGTTGATTGTTCTGGCAGGCATCAACGGCTTCCGACTTGCGAAGAAGCTCGGAGTGGGTGGTGAATCCAGATTCGGTCGCTCGGTGCTCCTGGAAGCAGGAGTCGGAATCACTATTCTGCTCACGGTTGCGTGGCTTGCGAGCCTTGAGCCGGCACGTCAGTACGCAGGAAGAACCGGACTGGGTGTCGAGGACGAAGTAACCTTCAGCGACACAGCCGATGGCACCACATTTGATGTCACCATCACCCCGGGTCAGGTCGGCCAGAATGATGTTCGTGTCGAATTGAGCGATGTAGCTGGGCGGGAGATTTCAAACGCAGTTGATGTTCGAGTTCGCCTCAAATTCCTTGATGATGATCTAGGTGAACCTTTGGTTTCACTGGACGATCAAGGTGCGGGAGTGTGGATACTCAACGATGCAACGCTGAACATTGCTGGTGGGTATCAGGCAGAAATCGTAGTTCAACGCCCCGACGCTTTTGACGGTCGCACCGCCTTCAGGTTCGACGCCCAGTCATCCGCTACTGCTACCAGCACTATCGAACCTGATACCGATACAGCGAACACGATGTTCGGCATCCAGTTGTTGCTAATCGGTGGTTTTGTTGTCCTTGTCGGCTTTAGAGGACTTCTTCCTTGCCTGTTCGGACGAGTGAATCGGCAACCGGTGATGATCGTGCCAGGAGTTGCAGTTGGTGTAATCGGAATATTGTTGATTGCGAATGTTCAGTTCTTCCGACTGGGGCTCGAAGAAAATCTGCGCAACCCATTCCCACCTACCTCCGAGTCGGTATCTATTGGCGCGCCGGTTTACATCGAAAACTGCGCTACGTGTCATGGCACGAGCGGACTTGGTGATGGTCCGGGCGGACAACAAGGACTACCTAAACCACCGGCAGACCTCTTTGTACACGTACCGCTTCACAGCGACACAATACTTTTCGAGTTCATCCGTGACGGAATTACCGAATCAGGAATGCCGGGTCAAGACGGCGTGCTGAGCGATGATGACATGTGGCATCTCGTCAACTATTTGCGAGCAGAATTCGAACGCTAACCCTGGTGCTTCGCCGCAGCGCCCGACTCGATAAGTTCAGCGATCTCGGACGCGTCTATCCCTGCTTCGCCAAGAACTTCTTCGGTGTGCTGACCAAGCAACGGGGCGTGGCGGGTGATTCGTCCTGGCGTACCGTACAGCTTCGCAGCAAGACCAATGTTTTTCACAGTTCCGGCGGTGGGGTGCTCGAGTGGAGCCTGCATTCCACGGTCCAAGACCTGCGGATCTGACCAGACCTCAGACATATTCAAGATTGGACCAGCAGGTACTCCCGCCTCTTCGAGGACTTTCAGCCATTCAGCGGATGTCTTGGTTACGAGAGTCTTTTCGAGTTCAACCTCAAGATCTGCACGATTAACGAGTCGACCGGCGTTGTCCTTGAACTCTTCCCGGTCGATCAGGTCAGCTCGTCCGATCGCGTTTGCGAATCGTTCCCAGTTCGACTGGTTCGGCGCGCCAACATTTATGTGACCGTTTTGCGTCTTCAGTGCCTGGTATGGAGCCGAGTTGCGATGAGATGATCCCAATGGTCCTGCTACTTCACCGGTAGCGAAGTAACCCGCCGATTCCCACACGGTGTAGGCAATTGCGGCCTCAAGCAAAGACACTTCGAGATACTGGCCCTCGCCTGACTTCAGCTTGTTGATGTAAGCGGTGAGAATTCCGTAAGTCGAAAACATTCCGGCGTTCATATCAGCGATCGGAACACCGACTTTCACCGGAGGTGATCCTGGTACGCCGGTGAAGCTCATCAGACCACTCATACCTTGAGCTACTAGGTCGAATCCACCACGTTTGGCGTAAGGACCAGTTCGCCCGAAACCTGAAATAGAGCAGTAGATGAGACCAGGGTTGATCTTCTTTAGTTCTTCATATCCGAGTCCAAGTCGCTCCATCGTGCCGGTTCGATAGTTCTCGATAACTACGTCGGCATCAGCAACTAGTTTTTTCATGGCCTCGACGCCAGCTTGCTCCTTGAAATTCAGAACCACGCTCCGCTTATTGCGATTCATCGCAAGGAATGCAGCAGATTCAGTGTCGATAAAAGGAGGACCCATTCTTCGGGTGTCGTCACCCCCGTTGGGTTTTTCAATCTTGATTACGTCCGCACCCATGTCTGCCAGGAGCATCGAACAAAATGGCCCAGCGAGAATCTGCGAGCAATCGAGGACTTTGACGCCCTTGAGGGCTTCGGGCATACCGGCAGGAT
>CAYYMP010000097.1:0-7275 GCA_964472915.1 uncultured Dehalococcoidales bacterium
GAAAGCGGCTCAATAGTCGTCCGATCAATATAATTTTGTGATGGTCGATTCCAACCCAGAAGGTACTTCACACCCTCAACAGCTCGGCGAATTTGAACTGATCGAACGCATCCACCAACTGATTAGCGAATCGGCTGGAGATGGAGATAGTTCTGTCATCCGCGGCATCGGTGACGATGCTGCACTTGTTCGCTCTAACTCCACAAGTTCTGTCCTTACCACCGACGCCATTGTTGACGGCGTCCATTTCCGCAGCCAGGACAATCGGTGGTTTGATTTTGGCTGGAAATGCGCCGTGTCGAATTTGAGCGACATTGCTTCGATGGGTGCGATTCCCGACCACGCGTTGATTACTCTCGGGCTGCCGAAAGACTACGACGTTAAATCCGTGGAGCGGTTGTACGAAGGATTTATTGCAGCTTTCAACGAGTTTGGAGGAACGATCGTTGGTGGCGACGTTGTTTCATCTCCAACAATGTTCATCAACCTTGCATTGATCGGGCACATGGAAATTCCCACGGATGGCAACGAAGGATTGATGCGATCACAAGCGAAGATCGGTGACCGAGTCTATATCTCTGGACCACTTGGGGGATCAGCTGCCGGACTCGATCTTCTCAATCGACCAGAGGCTTCTACCCTCGCAAGCGATCTAATCGACCGCCACTTCCGTCCTAAACCCAGAGTCGATCTCGGTCAAAGACTGCTCGAAGCCGGTGTCCGATGTGCGATGGACGTCAGCGATGGTCTCATCGGAGATTTGGAAAAAATGGCGAAGTCCAGCAAGGTTAGATTCGAAATACAGCTCGAGAAAGTCCCCATTGAACCGGGGATGGAAACGTTGTTCCCGAACGTCGCAGTTGATATGGCACTAAACGGTGGAGAGGACTATGAGTTGGTGTTCACTGGCTCACCTGGGGTTGTCGAGTCCCCTGCACTAAGTAGTTTCAACCTGACAGAAATCGGCGAAGTCGTGGTCCTGCCCGACTCGGGGGCATTGGTTACGGTCCTCGACGCTGAAGGGCACGCATATGAGCCATCCACCAAGAGCTGGGATCATTTGAATGGTTAATCCACCAGACACTCGAAAACCGGCACTCCTGCTTGTATCAGATTCGGAAGATGAAACATTCCAAATTGGGGTGGCATTTGGAACAGCACTAAGACCAGGAGATTGCCTTTTACTATCGGGGGATCTTGGGGCTGGTAAAACTCGGTTGGTTCACGGAATCGCAAAGGCAATTGAGAGTCCGATTCCGGCGAGGAGCCCGACCTTCGTAATAGTGAACGAATATCCGGGACGCATTCACCTCAGCCACTGCGATCTATATCGTGTCGGTTCAGTCGAAGAAGTAGAAGAACTTGCACTGGACGAGCGACTTTCCAAAGGCGCACTTGTGGTCGAATGGCCTGAAATTAGTGGCGATCTGCTGATCGATGATGCGTTGTTTGTGAGAATCGAAAACGGCGACCACGAAAACCAAAGAATAATCAGCTTCACACCGACTGGGTACTCAGCCGGTCAACTGCTTGGCAGGGCTTCAGCGGTGTATGAGGCTCTTGACGCCTCGGTCGGACTTGAACACAACGACAAATAACAGGATCTGAACTTGCTGCTAGTAGCAATTGATACGTCAACTCGACTCGCCTCCGTAGGCGCTCAACTTGACTCGAAACAGGTCACCACCCGTTCCTGGCATTCGAGCCAAAACCATGGTCGCGAACTGATGGTGTTTCTGAATGAGACCGTCGTCGAATTAGGTAAGAAACTAAGCGACGTTACTCACATCGCCGTTGCACTGGGCCCTGGTGGTTTCAGTGCGGTGCGAGTTGGCGTGAGCGCGGCTTTAGGGATGGCAACCCCATCGGGACTACCCGTTGTGGGGGTTCCAACCCATCACATCGAGGCGATCGAACATGTTGCAAGTGGCAGACGACTCTACTCAACCATCCCGGCAGGACGAGGTGAAGTTTCGTGGGCTCTACACAACGGCGAGTTAGACGGCTCTGAGTTTGGAGTGTCGTCACCTGCTGAGCTGATCGCACTTGCTGGCGAAGCTGCATATTTCTGTGGAGAAGGTGTCAGCCTTTTCGGGGAAAATGTCCCTGAAGATCATTTACTCGGAGATCCAACCAAGCCTCGGCAAGCCGGGAATCTCCTTTCGCTTGCCAACAAGCGTATTGCAGAAGAATCGTTCACTCCCTACGAAGAGTTACGTCCCATTTATGCGCGAGCACCGTCGATCAGTAAACCAAAACCCCGCAGCTAAAGAGTTCGAGGTTTATCGAACTAATTGTGAAAATTTGAGTCGAACCTTCGCCCATTTTTGCGATTGAGCCGCACAATAGTTTGAAACGAATTCTTCTTAAGGAGTAAGAATGGCATCGGAACGAACTTTGGTACTCGTCAAGCCAGACGGTGTACAACGCGGGCTCGCTGGCGAAATCATTAGCCGACTTGAGCGAACCGGCATGCAAATTATCGGCATGAAAGTCATGCAGGTTTCTGACGAACTTGCAGGCGAACACTACGCTGAGCACCAGGGAAAGCCTTTTTACCCTGGACTTGTATCGTTCATCACTTCGTCTCCGGTGGTTGCAATTGCCCTTGAAGGTCCGAGCGCAATTTCCACAACCCGAAAACTCATGGGTGTGACTAATCCGGCTGAAGCTGCGCCGGGAACCATTCGTGGAGACCTAGGTGTGGATATGGGCAGAAACCTGATCCACGGTTCAGCAAACGCTGAGGATGCTTCACGGGAAGTTCCGCTGTGGTTCGGTGTCGATGAGTTGGTCAGTTACGACCGATCTACTCAGCCCTGGATCGTAGAGTAGACAGAAAATTTTTCCTGGGGCTACTGGAGTCGAACTATCTCAGTAGCACGCGACCACAGTTGCTCCAGGCCATACCTGTCACGCTGGTCACGTGTGAATAGGTGAACTACTACTCCTGTGAAATCGATCAGGAGCCAACCTCCTTTGCCGGATCCTTCACGATGAGTAACGTGGACTCCCATTTTCCTGACCCGACGGCTGATGTCCTCAGCCATAGATTCGAGGTGGCGGTCGGTCTCACCGCTGGCAATTACGAAGAAATCGGTGAAGCTACTGACACCTTGTGTATCGAGCAAAACGATGTCCACGCCTAACTTTTCAGACGCTTCGTCAACCGCCGCTCTGGCGATTTCCTCATTGGTAGTGGTTTGTTCCGTATTTGCGATTTCAGTCATCATCAAAAATTATAGAGGCGCGATGGACCCAAACCACACCCTAGCGCACTGATTCCTATCTAGCTTTGTTACTCTGGAAATATGGTTAATAACGGGTCGAAGAACAAAAAACGGGCAGTCGTCGCTATGAGCGGAGGCGTTGACTCGTCGGTCGCAGCGGCAATGCTTGCTCGCGATGGATACGATGTCATCGGTGTCACGATGCGTCTTTTTTCGGCCCCCAACGATCAGGTCGCACGACTAAACAAATCATGTTGCTCGCTCGAAGACGTCGAGGATGCTCGCTCTGTTTGTAGGAAGATTGGTGCGAAGCACTACTTTCTAAACTTTGAAGAAGAGTTCCAGAAGCACGTTGTTGACTATTTTGTGCGGGAATACGAACGAGGACGAACACCTCACCCATGTCTCGCGTGTAATGACCGCTTGAAGTTCGAGTTTCTTATCAAACGTGCCGAGCTAATGGATGCAGACGTGGTCGCAACCGGACATTACGCACGGATTATTAATGACGGCACCGCGTACTCACTTCTAGCAGGTGTCGACCCGCTAAAAGATCAGTCCTATGTTCTGTACACACTTACTCAAGACCAGCTTTCAAAGTTGATACTGCCAATCGGTGATTTCTCTAAAGACCAGATTCGAGAGGTAGCGCGAGATCTCGGACTTCCCATTGCCGACAAGCCAGACTCCCAGGACATTTGCTTCATTCCTGATGGCGACTACAACCGATTCATTGAGCCTCGCTTGACCAGGCGATCGCCGGGTGAAATCGTCGACATCGAAGGCAACATACTCGGATCTCACGAAGGGATTCATGGTTTCACGGTTGGACAACGGAAACGGTTGCCGATCCAGAACAACACCAATCGGCCGATGTACGTCACTGACATCAACGCTGATTCAGGTCGAGTGACAGTAGGTACTGCAGATCAATTGATGCGTTCTCGTTTATACGCATCTCGGGTCAACTGGATATCAGGTGAACCGCCGGTTGAACCCAAGAAACTGGATGCGCGAATCCGTTACAACGGGAGAAATGCTGCAGCGACAGTGTGGGCAAAAGGCTTGGATGCCGTGATTGAGTTCGACGAACCTGTTCGTGCAATTACACCTGGTCAAGCAGTAGTTTTCTACGATGACGACCTGGTGGTCGGTGGCGGACTTATTGAAACGTCGCTCCCTGAATCTGCGGACGTTGCTGACCAAGCGGTCGTATAGGACATCACAAGTCCTAATTTCCCACTCACTCGGTATGCTTCTATTCTATTCGGTGGGCAGATGATCCACCGCACGGGATCACTGCTGCATGCCTCTCAAAAGAAAATCGCTGCCCGACTTTTCGGTTGAAAGCACCCTACGAGACGACGGATCATTGTTTGTCGCAGGAGTCGACGAAGTTGGTCGAGGCACACTGGCGGGACCGGTTGTCGCGGCCGCTGCGATTCTCCCCGGTCCGGTCCCGGACGACTACAAGTCGATAATTCGTGACAGTAAGCAACTTTCTGCTATCGCTCGTGACCGAGCGTACAACTGGCTGACCGACTGGTGTGTCAGCTACGGAGTTGGTTCAAGCTCCGCGGGCGAAATCGACACGCTGGGAATAGTCCCCGCTACCAAACTGGCTATGTCGCGAGCGATTGCCGAACTCGACCCGTCCGCTGACCACCTGATGATCGATGCTGTTGAGCTGAACACGGTCAATATCCCGCAAACGATCATCATCAAGGGTGACTCAAAGTCCCAGAGTATTGCCGCTGCTTCAATCATCGCGAAGGTCACACGGGACAAATTGATGGTCGGAGTTTTTGAGGATCAGTTTCCGGGCTACGGATTCGCCGACCACAAAGGTTACGGAACCAAATTCCACCTTTCGGCCTTGGATTCCCTTGGTGCGACACCGATTCACCGTCGGACATTCAAGCCGGTGCAGTCGGCAATTGGTCGCAACCCCGAATCTGGTGACTAACGTCTCGATCTGTCGATGAGTGATGGGAAGCTAAATCTCCCCGACGGCGTCGGAAAGGCTGGAGAGGCGGCGGCTGAGTACTACGTTCGACAGCAACTTGGCTACGAGGTTCTGGCTCGAAACTTTCGAGTTACCGAAGGCGAGATCGACCTGATCGCAACTGATGTTGACGAGGTCGTATTTATCGAGGTGAAGACCCGGACATCACGGAGCTTTGGTGAAGCCACCGCCCAGGTATCGAACTCCAAACGGCAGCGCATCATCACTGCCGCAATGACGTATCTATCTCAGGAAAACAAACATAACCACGATTGGAGAATCGACGTGCTCGGTGTTCAGTTGTCTCGGGACGGCTCCGTGGAATGCATCGACCACGTCAAAAATGCCGTGGTCGATGAGTAGCTGACTTCGTCCTGTTCCTAGAATATTGCCAATGGATTTACAGGTGAGCCGGTAACGGTAGGCAGTTTGAGCGGCAAGATCGAGATCATGAACTCCCACCTGCCCTGTCGCTTACATTCATCAGCCAGGTCATCAAGCCAGGCGTTATCCAGAATCCACAAACCAAGCCCTACAATTCCGACCTGATGGACCGGGTTCGTGAATTTCGAATACGGATTCGGACCAACATCATTCCCTGTGTCAGATCCTAAAACCGCTACCTCTCGCTCATGAATTAGCGGTAAAAGTTCGGGCGAGGGTCCAGATGACCCGTCTTTCCAAACATCTACTGGCCCGGTAATCGAACGCCTACCAAGTTGTCCGGTTCGCAAGAGCAAGACATCGCCTGACTCAACCTTCACGCCATGTTCAGATTCGGCAGCCAGAACATCGTCCACCCCAACACCGTCACCACGTTCGATGTAATCGACACCTCTAAGCAACGGGGCATCTACGAGTACGCCTTTAGTGACAATTCCACCGGTCGAAGGCATGACGTCGAACTCTGTCGCTCCTTCCGCGGTGGAAACGACAGTTGAAGGCCGTCCGTTGTACGTTTGACCATTCCAGAAGAAATGGGAAAGGCTGTCGATGTGCGTGACGGTGTGACCGTGAAAGATCAGTCCAAAGTAGTCCATCGCAACTTCACGCTCGTCCGATTCATATGGACGGTATGTATCGCCCGCCGAAACCATGAAGTGTTGCGGTGGCCGCGGGACGTCTACGGAAGCGGAGAATTCAACGGGTCGCGCACAACTGACCTGGACACCATGTTCGACACTTTGAATTGCGTTGAGAGCCTTCTGTTGTGATAGAAAGTTCAAAGTGCCTTTCTGGTCATCTGTTCCCCAACGTCCCCAGTTGTTCAAATCCTTGTCCAACCATTGAAGTAAATCGTCTTGACCGGGCCAATTGACCGCCATTTGAAGTTCTCCCACGTAGTATCGTTTGTGCGTCCGGAGGCTTTATACGCCCTGACAGGTGACGGAAACAAGATGCCACGAGCGAATCACAAGAATTTCAGGCTGTGAACGGGAAGTACTGAGGCTCAAATGAGATCAGAGATAGTCGCACGAATGCGCGGTATATACGTGATAGTCGATCCCGATCACACGAACGGTCGAGACGTGATTGATGTTGCAAAAACCGTCTACTCAGCTGGGGCATCGACTGTCCAACTGCGAAACAAGAGTGCGGGCAAACGAGGGCTTGTTGAACAGGCGCGTGAGATTCAACGCATTGCGCATGACACGGGCAAGATTTTCATCGTAAATGACCATGTTGATGTTGCAAGGATTGCCGATTCAGACGGTCTTCACGTCGGGCAAAAAGATCTTCGAGTGACCGATTGCCGAGCGATCCTCGATGATCGGCAGCTTATCGGGACTTCCAATGCCCTCTTGGAAGAAGCGCTGGAATCTCAGAATGACGGCGCTGACTATGTTGCTGTTGGGGCGATGTTCTCCACTGACACCAAGCTAGACACCAGACCAGCGGGTGTCGAAACCCTGGTCAGAGTTCGGGAAGCAGTTGACACCCATCTTGTGGCAATCGGGGGAATCAACTCAGCAAATATTGAGGCTGTTGTTAAAGGCGGCGCTGACTCAATCTGCGTCGCGTCAGCAATCACAAAATCAG
>CAYYMP010000098.1:0-7253 GCA_964472915.1 uncultured Dehalococcoidales bacterium
TCCGTTTGGCTAGTTCGTCGAGGCACCACCACCCGACGTTGTGACGAGTGTTTTTATATTCAGCGCCCGGATTCCCGAGACCCAGAACAATCCAAGGGGGACCGTCGGATGCACCGCCAGATCCACTCGGAAATAATTTGTCCAGTAGCGAAGTTACGCTCAATGCTCAACTCGTGGTTCGACCTCGGAATAGCTCATTTATAAATCCGACGGTCTTGTTGTCTAATGACTGGACCAGTCCAGAAAGATCGCCTGATTGATTCAAGCGCATCAATGTCATCAACTTGTCCGGTTCTATCGATTCTAAGACAAGGTTCGCCAGTGCTTCCCGCAGTCTGGAAACATACTTTTCGAAAAGAGACTCAACTTCTTGCTCAATTAGATCAACGTGGTGACTCGGAACTGGGCTCCCAAGCCTCACCCCACATTCGCTACACAATGGCACCGCATCAAGAGTGTCGACGAATGATTCACCGCAAATATTCAATTCCGAGTTGATCTGCGGTAGTCGATCATCAAATTGCGAAAGGCTTGGATCTGCAATGACGTCGATCCTATTCAGGTGGTACAGCGCTACAACTTTTTGTCGAACAGCGGTTAGTCGGGTTCTGGTAGCGACCGCCTCCCGCTGATATTCCGAATGGAACTGTCGATAGGCTCTAGAGTAGTCGAGCTTCCAGTGAGTGAACCGTTCACTGAGCGATTTCCATATTTCCTGGTTTTGCACCAACGTGGAAAGGTCCATTTGGTCTCGGAGAAATCTTGCTTCGAGTGCGATTGCATGATCTTCTCTGCCAAATTCGCACTGTGCGATGTATTCGAGTGCCATTTGAGTTTCAGCAGCGAATTCGACAGCCAGCCATTGGAATTCGATTTGCTCCATCGCCTTCCGAAAAGCGTCGACAGTCTTGAATTCCTGTATTGCCGCGTCGATAAATTCTGCCCATTTGTCATGGTCCAGAACTTTCTGCAGTGGACCATGAATCCTTGTTAAAGGACGTTCAGTGGCACCTGCGGCGAATTCAAGACCGAACATGGAACTTGAGCACACGCTCAGCCGATTCCGATGGGACTCCACCTGCAGCTCAAATTCCGAAAAATCACTTGGTCTGCCACCACCGAAATTTGAACCGACCGCGTTGGGCCAAATTACTCTCAACCATTCCAATGATCCGTCCCAGCTGGCATATGGCGAACGAGTCACTGCTTTGGCGTCCCCGATCAAAGAAAACTGCTCGGGTAAGCGCGGCAGAGTATGCCTGGAAACGACTTTTGAGCCGTTTACTGAACTGTCCAGACGAACTTCTAACTCTTGCGTGCAAATCCATGCCGCCAACCAAACGTTGGCGACCAGCGGAGGAAATGAGAACTCTCGTAACAGGAGTGTTCGGATTTCTTCCGCAGAAACCGATTCGACTGAACGCTCCAGTAACTCATTGAGATGGTCGAGTGGTGTGGGATCCCCGTGAAAAATTCCGCTCGCGGCAACTAAACCCGGCAATGCTCGATCCACCTTGCCATCGTTGATCTGATTGCTGGCATGAAGAAAAATTTCGGCGGTCCCAGTGATGCGATGCGGACTGAACTTGCTTATGGCGTACTCAACCCACGCGGCTGGTTCGTTTGTGACAAACATTCGAGCTGCGTTGGCGGTAGTTGATTCGTTATCGCTGGTGAGAATGAATCCAGTACGCCAACCCTCTAGGTGTCTCTGCGCCATGGCCTCGTTCAGTTGCGACTCCGATTTCGAAATTGCCGACAACAGCACCGAGTCAAATTGTTGAACGCCCGCCGAATACTCAGACCTTGTTTCTCGGAGGGTCGTAAGTTGTTGGTCAATTCTGTCGGTATGTGACAGGTATGAAACTTCTGTGGACTCACGAGCATATGGAGCATTGATTCCGGGAACAGCGACTCCAACTCCTGATGCCAAAGACGAGGAATTGATCTCCGCCGAGTAGGCGGTAAGCAAAACAAGGCGAAACATTGAAATACCCGACAGAGCGGTTCCGAATTGTGGATCCCACTGCGGCGCAACTATTACCTCACCCGGGTAGTCGAATCCGTGAACTGAAACCGTGACGTGCTGAACTTGACGAAAAAATTCGCTGTCGAAACGAATTTGAATTTCGGGTGAATATGAAGTTGAGACCAAAGCGACTCTCCGGCTGATGTCGCCGGATGCCTCTAGTCCCCGGTTTGTGGAACCAATCCTTCGTCCATGAACGCGAGAAATTGTTCCTCGTTAATTACGGGAACGCCCAATCGTTGCGCCTTGTCGAGTTTGGATCCAGCTTCTTCACCGGCCACGAGATAATTGGTTTTTCCTGTAACCGATCCCGTGGCTTTACCACCCAGCGACTTGATTCGATTTTGAGCCTCAGAGCGTGACATAGTCTCGAGCCGACCTGTAACTACGAATGTCACTCCGTTGGCAGGGTGATCAGCAGAAGGCTCGGGAGTGTCATCGATTGGATTAATGCCAAGTTCGACCAACGATCGGATCAGCTCCTGGTTGTGATCCAACGAAAGATACTCAAACACAGTCTGCGCCATGATTGGTCCGACGCCATCGATAGCGATTAGCTCTTCTTCAGTTGCGCCGGTAAGCCCTTCAAGGCTTTTGAACCGGCGAGAGAACCATTCAGCACTTTCCGATCCAACACCGGGAATACCCAACGCAAAAAGTAGTCGCGACAGCGGCCGCTCCCGAGTTGCTTCGATCGCGTTCAAAAGATTGTCGACCCTGGTTTCACCCATCTTGTCGAGTTCTAGCAAATCTTCCCGGCGATCTTTTAGTCGATAAAGGTCGGTAATGGAATTGACGAACCCGAGCCGTGGAAGATCCTGCGCGACGCGTTCACCCAGCCCCTCGATGTCCATCGCTCCCCTTGATGCAAAGTGCTCTAGCAGCCGTTCGAACTGGGCAGGGCACGCACCATTCACACAGCGGGTTACTGCTTCATCCTCGGATTGAACAGTTGGAGAGTCGCAGGAAGGGCACTTCTCAGGGAATTTGTACGGAACGGAATCGTTTCCACGTTTGTTCTTTGGAGAAACTTCAACTACTTGCGGAATGACATCACCAGCACGCTGAATGATTACTCGGTCGCCAGCACGGAAGTCCTTGCGAATAATTTCGTCCTTGTTGTGCAAAGTCGCACGGCCCACGGTGACTCCGCCAACTATTACCGGTTCGAGTTCAGCCCAGGGTGTAAGTGCCCCGGTGCGTCCGACGTTCACGTGTATTGCCTTGAGCGTTGTTTCGGCTTTTTCTGCAGGAAATTTGTAGGCGATTGCCCATCTTGGATCACGTCCAACATAGCCGAGTCGCCGTTGTAGATCGAGTGAGTCGATCTTGATTACGACTCCATCAATGCCGTAGTCCAACGAATCCCTTACTTCACCTGCGTTGTGAACAGCAGCAATTGCCTCGTCGATCGACTCAGCAGTGCGAGTCCACTCGTTCGTCTTGCCACCCCAGTCCGAGATTTGCCTCAGGGTCGAAATGTGGCTCGTTGGTTCTTCAGCCCCCTCGATGTAGCCCATTGAGTAGAAGAACATATCGAGCGGACGTTTTGCGGTCTCGGATGAGTCGAGCTGTCGAAGTGATCCCGATGCAGAGTTTCGTGGATTTACGTATGTTGGGAGTCCTGCCGCTTCTCGCTCAACGTTCAGCTCAGCAAACTTCGAGTTCGGAAGATAAACCTCACCACGAAGCTCAATAACAGGCGGGGCTTCACCTTCGAGTTTTAGCGGCACTGTTCGAATGGTTCGTACGTTAGCTGTGACATCTTCTCCACGCAGACCATCCCCACGGGTGGCAGCTCGCTCAAGAAGTCCATCCCTGTAGGTGATAGCAAGTGCTAGACCATCGATCTTGAGTTCACAAACGAGTGGAGCAGATTCAAGCTCAAGGAAATCGAGTGCACGCTTGTACCAGGCGCGTAATCCGTCTTCGTCGAACACGTTGCCGAGTGAGAGCATTGGGACAGGGTGAACTACCTCGTCAAACCCGTCTGCAGGAGGTGCACCGACTCGCTGCGTAGGCGAATCTGGCGTTTTCAACTCGGGATTCGCCTCTTCGAGTGCAATCAACTCCTGGAGTCGGGCATCCCATTCAGCATCCGTGAGTTCAGGCGCGTTCTCGACGTAGTAAAGGTGATTGGCGCGAGTAAGTTCGTCTCGCAACACCTGGGCTCGGTTTTTGGGATCAGACTCCGAGTTCGAATCGAACGACATTTGAAGGTTGGACTTGTTCTCGGTCAACGGGTATTTGCCTGTTCCCATCGATTGGGTGGAGTGGTTCGGGGTGATGCTCGAAGTGAAATCGAGTATAGCAACGGAGACTCTAATTGCTTGCGACTAAAACCGGCTTGAGAAGGTTCTAAGACAAGTTCAAATCACCGTTACGGGACTATACTCAAACCTTGTCCTGAAACCATCTACTTGTGGCAAACACCTTATGGCAGAGATTCGTCCATTCAAAGCAGTGCGCTACAACCCCGATATTGCGGGCGATGTAAGCATGCACATTTGCCCTCCTTTCGACGTGATTACTCCGAAGTTACAGCAGGAACTGTACGAACGTTCGGAGTACAACATCGTTCGACTTGAACTGACTCGACGAGGTTTGACCGACGATCCCTACGAGCAGGCTGCTACTACTCGGCAGGAGTGGACGAAATCAGGCGTCTTGAAACAAGACGAAGCTTTTTCGATTTATGTCACTGAAGAAGAATTCGAGTACCAGGGGCAAAAATTGTTCCGACGCGGGTTCGTTTCAGCAGTGCGACTTGAAGACTACGACCAGCAAGTGATACTCCCTCACGAAGGGACTCGCTCTGAATGGGTTGCCGACCGGGTCAAGCTCATGGGGGCTGCTCAGTCCAACTACAGCCCGTTACTCGTTATATACCGAGACGATTTGCGGTCTTCAGTTGGGAACATCATTCGCGCAATTGCCGGTGGTCCACCAACTGTTGTGTTCAATCCACCAGACATGCCACAGCTTCGAATGTGGCGAGTTTCAGATCCCGGTACGATCGAAGTGATCCAGAACGCGCTGAAAGATGCTCAAGTGTTTATCGCCGACGGACATCACCGTTACGAAGCTGCACTGCGTTACAGGAGCAGTGTCCGGTCGGAACGAGAAGTCGATGCGGATGAATCGATCAACTTCAGAATGATGTTGATGGTGTCGTTTGACGAACCAGGACTGATCACACGTGGATACCACCGACTGATTGAGTCACCAACTCACGACGAGTTGGAAGACTTGAAGTCACTTCTTCGTTCATCTTGCGAGTTGACAGAGTGGATTCCGACATCGGGATCTGATCTGCGCAGTCACGTGGATCAACTATCAGTTGCCCTCGGGGAGCGAGACAGCGATGAAGTTGTATTCGGTCTCTACGGTTTGGAACCCGGAAAGTTTCATGTCGCCAGGATGCGCGATCTTCCAGATGTAGAGAATGCCCTCGACAACTCGGAGTACTCAAGATTGCACACCCATTTACTTGAGAAGGCAATCTCGGAAGATCGTGTAGAAGCTGTCATCAGCCCGCATCACGACTCGGGGCTAATCGCCCGGCAGCTTGAAAACGGAGAGGCCGAACTGGCTTTCATAATGCGCCCAGTTCCGCTCGATGAGTTCGTGTCGATTGTGACCCGAGGGTGGCGGTTACCGGCTAAGGCGACCAACTTCTTCCCTAAACCACCTGCTGGTGCAGTGATACAGCAGTTCCAGGACCTTCTTTAGGTAGCTCCAGCCGTCGCCGATTCCTCGATGACTCTGAGGACTTCATCGATCGATGGACGATCTTCGTTCGCGCCAGATAACGATCGTGCTGCCAGATTCCCGAACGAGTCGATTACAAAACTGGCAGGACCACCTTTTTCAGTACCGAGCAAGTTGAACACATCCCATTCGATGGCCAGGACTCCCAAAGGATCGGCGACCAGCGGATACTCGATTCCGAGTTGTTCTTGCATGTTTTTCACCGTAGTTGGCCAGTCGGAGATTATCGCTACTACCTGGGCGTCGTACTTTTCAAAACTCGATAAAGAGGCTTGGATTTCAGCTGCCTGTTCGAGATCCCAGGCATTCGTCGCTGTTGGTAAAAACACTACGTAGAGTGGCTCGGAGCCGATCAATTCGGAAATGTTGAGCACGTCTCCGTCGATCGTTTCTGCGTTCAGAACGGGGATACCACCGGAAGTTGGAGTTGATGTTGGCTCGGGAGTAGGTTCGGCGGTTGGCGTAGGTTCTGGATCTGAAGAGCAGCCAACACCTATTACCGCTACCGTGAGCAGCAGAACTATGTAAGCGAAACGTGAACGAGTCAGGGTTTAGGCACCACCGAGGTTGTTGATCTGCTTCACGATTTCAGAAGCAGGTACCTGGTGAGTGTAGCGTTCTCCAATACTCTCCCAGGCCACCGCACCGTCAGTGCCGATCAAGAAAACCGATGCCGACGCCAATCCATCTCCGTGCAGATTGAACACGCCGTAGTCCTTCGGCGTGCTCGGATCTCCCGATGTGTACAGAATCGGGAATTCAAAACCTTGTGAAGCTGCGAGACCTGCCGGACCGTTCAAATCGTCGGTGCTTATCGCCAGGACTTCAGCGCCGGTTGAACGAACTGAATCGATGTTTGATTGCAACTCAACTAGTTGCCTCTTGCAGTGCGTTCACCAGAAGGCACGATAAAAGACGACGACAACAGGCTGGTCTCCACGGTAGTCGGAAAGCCTGTGAGCCGGACCTTGCACTGATGCTAGATGGAAATCAGGTGCGAAATCTACGACAGGCTGCGCTGCCGGTGGATCAGCATCTTTTGAACCGGACGAATCTGCTTCTGCATCTTGTGTCTCAGATGTTGACGGGTCTTGGACCGGATCGCTTGGCTTTGGACTGCTCGGCTGTTGAGCGGAACTTCCCGAAGAGCCGGTACTAGCGATTGGTGTTGCCCCGATCACTAGATCGTCAGAAGCAACTGGTTCTCCAGATTCTCCCGACTTTTCGTCATCGGTCATCGCACTACCTGAACCGTACGAGTCGTTATTCCCACCTGGCGACGAATCTGGGTCAGGTGATGTTGATTCGTTCGATGCCTGTTGCTGGCGATCAACCGTGTCAGGCTGATTTTCAGGCGGGGAACTTGCAGTTTCTGAACCACAAGCGATCACAACCAGGATTAAAGACAAAGGTGCGATGAACGAAAGGAAATATTTACTTCTGTTCATCGCAC
>CAYYMP010000099.1:0-7221 GCA_964472915.1 uncultured Dehalococcoidales bacterium
CTATTCCAAATCTCGTATCAGTAGATTGTTTTCGGGCAAAAAAAAATCCCGCCCTTCCAAAGGACGAGACATCAATCCCGCGGTACCACCTCTGATTGCCAGCCTTCCAATCCATCGGAAAACTAACCGCTTCATTCACCGTAACGTGGCAAACCGTCCGACCCTACTACTTTCAGGCCAACCGCTCCCAGGCGAGTTCTCAATTCAACGCGTACCGGTTTTCAGCAACCACCGGCTCTCTAGACGCGCTGCAACCGTTACTACTCCCGATCTCAGCGTTTCACAAACGACAATTATACGTGGGCTGGAACTGACTAGGCAATGTCCAAACTGAGTTTGCAACTTATTAATAACTGTTAGCGGATAGTCAGATCACTCCCGAAATCGGCATCACAGACATCGGAGGATTAGAATTTTGAGGTTGCGACAAACCCAACTGGTGCAGGATTGACAGTCTCGAGCCAAAACATAAAACACTTCGACTGGTCGGATATCGATCAGTTCGGACAATTGTTAACTCGGCTTGGGCAGCACGGTCACCGGGAGTGGCCGGACTCCAGTGATGCTCTCGAAGCCGAACTAAGGTATCCGCGAGTTCAACCTGAATCGAACGTCGTGTTTCTCCGATCAGATGCCGGTCAGATAAATGGCTACGGGATTGTCGAGCCAGAACCAAACATCGGTAGATCAGTTTTGGGTATTGGCTCGGTTAGTGACGAGCTCCAGGAATATCGAGCCCTCATCGACGAATTGATACCAATCGCCCAGTCGCTAGCTCCTGCAGTACACATCGCCACGCGAACCACCGAACTCGCCTTGATAGGCCTCTTGAAAAACCTCGGTTGGGTGCACGTACGAACGTATCTCAAGCTCCATGCTGACGCGCCGCGAGCAGTCGATGTGCCAGACCACCCGGAAGTGACCTCGGACGTATTAAAGGAATTCGAGATTCGAGTCCTCACAGAGCTTCAAAACGCGTCGTTTGGTACCCATTTCGGCTACTCGCCGAACACGCCGCAGGAAATCCAATCCAGGTTAGAACTGCCAGGAACGGGATTAAACGACGTGAGAGTACTCAGAAATTCCAGCGATGAACTCCTGGGCTACTGCTGGATAGTAGATGGCGCTGATGGTGGAGCCGGGCGAATCGGAATGACAGGAGTATCACCTGCTCACCAGGGCAAAGGCTTAGGCAGACTAACCGCGCAAATTGGCTTCAACGAACTGGTTCGACGAGGTGCTGCGACAATCGAACTCGATGTCGACTCAGCAAATACGGCTGCGCGAAAGATCTACGCTGCGATGGGCTTCTTACCGCAAAGTGAGATCAACTGGTGGGAGCGCAGGTTCTAACCTCCTGCAGCGGTCCCTGTGCTTACTCCGGTGAGCGGAGTCATCTCGCTGAACCTTGCATACAACTTCTCGGCTGATTGGTCCCAACTGAGAGTTTCTGCATGATTCCTGGCCGCAGTTCCCATTCGGTGCCGGGCAATGTCATCGTTCAACAAATGACAGAGCTTCTCTGCCATCACATCCGCCCGCTTCACAGGCACGAGGTACCCGGTCTCGCCATCCTGAACAATGGCAGGCAACCCACCCACCTTTGAAGCGACAACTGGTGTACCGCAAGCAGCTGCCTCCAGTGCCGCCAGCCCGAAGCTTTCGTAGTACGAAGGCATCACGCAAACGTCTGCAGCGTTGTAGTGGATCGGGAGTTCAGATTGATCAATTGCGCCGACGAAAGTTACCTGGCTATTCAGCTTCATTCTCGATGCGACAGCTTGCAGTCGTGCTTTCTCGGTTGAGTTGTCGTCACCGCCAACCACAGTCAGGTTGATTGCCGAGGCATTTTCTAAACTGGCAACAGCGTTGATGAGTCGATCGACTCCCTTGAGTGGTTCTAGTCGACCAACAAACAGGATATTTTTCTCTTCACCGTAACCGAGGCAATTGCGTGCCTCTTGTTTCGACATCGGTCGGAAATGAGACAGGTCAACTCCCGGTGGAATAACGCTGATTTTTTCTGGGTCAGTCCCGCAATATTCGGCAACTGTCTGACGCTCGTCTTCAGTCCAAACGATGATCGAGTCTGCTGCGCAAGCTATTTGCCGTTCAGATTCATCTCGTTCTGAAACTTCTGACTCTTCAGGTCGACCGCGTCTTTTAAGCTCTGCCATGGTGTGGAAGCTAGTTGAGTGCGGAACACCCCACTCTGACGACAGTCGCATCCCAACAAGACCTGATAGCCAGTAATGCGAGCTCACAAGATCGTAGTTCAGTCGGTTAGAAACGCAGTAGCGCCTGAGCTGTGAGGTGAATTCCGGAAGCAACTGGTAAACGCCGGTTTTGTCCAACGATGGCGCACCAGCTGGTAGATGGATAAGCCGTGCACCGGGAGAAAGGTTAATTACCTCAGGATCAAGTGGATCATGGTGCCTCGTGAACACGTCCACCATCACACCCCTCGCCGCAAGCCGGCGAGCGGTTTCCATCACGTAGATGTTCATGCCACCGCTGTCTTTGCTACCTGCCTGGCGCAAAGGACAACCGTGTACTGAAAGAATGGCGATCCGCATGGGTGATGTTGGTGCGTTACTAGCGCGTTGCCTTCAGTGCGAAGATTTCTCGGTCAGTTCCACCAAGGTGGTACTTGTACGATTCATTGCCTCGCATGAAGTCGAATATTCGAATTCCTTGCTCGATTGAGTTCTTTATTGTCAACGCGTGATTTAACAGCCCCACCGACAATCGAGACTGCGCTGGATTGTACCCGCTGTTGTATAGGTACCGAACTCCGCCAGTGACAAATGAGAGAGAAGTCGCTTCTCGAATTCCTTCAAATTCAAGGAAGCTCAATCGGGTAATTCCCTCGTTAGCGAGTTCTCCAGACATTGAACGGAAGAATGACTCTCTGTCCGCGGTCATGAATTCCGCTTTGTCGGCTGTACTCATGCGGTGCAGACGCATGAAGTCATCCATGGCGAAATTGATTTCGATCGGATCTGTCAGTTCGTAGTGAGCAAAATCGCCTGCAGCCTCAAGCCTTCTGAGCTTCCGACGAAGCTCATGCCGGTCTTTCTTCCTTAGACCAGCAAGGTACTCGTCCCACGTTTCTGGAAGGTCTGTACGGGGTGCAACGTCTTCCTGCTCAATAGAAACTGACCATCCGAATTCTTCGGCATGCTCACGGAATTGACTGATTGACGGCGAGTTTCCTGGCAAAGACTGCAAGGTTATCGACCGGAGTGAATCATCCGACGTCAGCTCTTCTACAAGTGACTGTAACCATCGGGAATTCCCTCGGTCGGTAGATAGAAAATCGTGGTAATCGCAGAGATCAGTTCCACCGAGGAAAGCTATATCCTCGCCGGTCTTTTGCAACGGGGCGATCATTTTCAGATCACCGTCATCCGATCTGATCGCATAAATCCGTAGCTCAAGTTCTGAACCGAATTCAGACCACCAGATTTGCTGCCACAACGGAAGATCGAAGAACGTGGGTTCCGGCACAACAGACAGCAACTCGACCCAGGAGTTCGACAGGTTTTCGAAACTTCCTAGTTCAACAATTGAGTTGCAACACGTCACGCAGTAAATCCAGTCTCAGTCGTTTCTAGTTCGAACCTTGAAGTGCGCTCATGACCGACTCAATGTCTGGCTCGACATATTCAAGTTCGATCAATGCGCGCTTCTCTGCTGTGCCCGGGTCTTTTAGTCCGTTACCTGTAAGGACACAAACGATTGTTTTTCCTGACAGATCAACTCCCAGTTCAGGAAGCTTCAATAACCCGGCAACCGATGCAGCAGAAGCAGGTTCGCAGAAGACACCTTCTTCTCGGGCGAGTCGCAAATAAGCATCAATGATTTCGTTGTCGTCGACCATATCGATGAGTCCTTCGGATTCATCGCGGGCATTTTCCGCCTTCTCCCAACTTGCGGGATTACCGATTCGAATTGCGGTTGCGATTGTTTCGGGCTTGTCGACCCTCTCACCTCGCACAATCGGCGCGGCTCCAGCGGCCTGGAAGCCCATCATTCGTGGGGTCGTTTCAGCTCTACCCATCGACTGATACTCGGTGAAGCCTTTCCAGTAGGCAGTGATGTTTCCTGCGTTTCCGACAGGAATACAGAGGTAATCGGGGGCGTCACCAATCTCATCAACAATTTCGAAAGCGGCAGTCTTCTGACCTTCGATTCGGTACGGGTTCACCGAGTTGACGAGTTCGATGTCCATTTGCTCAACGATGGACCGCACTGCGTTTAGTGCATCGTCGAAGCTGCCATTCACCGCGAGTATTCGCGCACCATACGCCATTGCCTGAGCGAGCTTACCAAGAGCAATTTCACCGGCAGGTACGAGGACGAATGTCTCTAATTGATATCGAGCACCGTACGCGGCAGCTGCAGCACTGGTGTTGCCGGTTGAAGCACAAATGATCCGCTTCTTCCCTGCTTCAAGAGCCTTGGCAACTGCCATAACCATGCCGCGGTCTTTAAACGATCCGGTCGGGTTGCAACCTTCGAGTTTGAAATAGAGTGATTCGCAACCGATAGCATCACCAATATTCTGAGATCGGACGAGAGGGGTGCTACCTTCTCCAAGAGAGACAGCAGGTGTCGCGTCAGATACCGGCAAATGCTCGCGGTATCTGTCGATCACACCTCGTAAGTTAGCTACCTGGGCCAACTGGATAAACTCTCCTGGACTGTTGAGCGGGGCTTGGCTGCGGGTCTTGACTAAACCCTATGGCTAACCCTAATAGGTTTCAATACGAATAAGGCTGTCGAGAGCAAGAACTGTGTCAAGATCACGAATAGCTGTCACAGCCGATTGCATGTTCGACTCTCTCGCTGGGTGAGTGGTGATCACCAGATCAGCAGTTCCGTTTTCAGGATCTGTGTCCTTCTGTAAAACAGAGTTGATGCTAATTTCGGCATCGCCAAGAACCCTGGCAACGTTCGCAAGCACACCTGGCTGGTCGGCTGCGGTGAGTCGAATGTAGTACTGGCAAACATGGTCGTCCATGTTCGCAAGCTCGAATGGAGCATGGCTTTTCAAATTACTGCCCTGCGGCCGTGCAGATGTTGCAACTCGAAGCACGTCACCCATTACCGCACTCGCTGTCGGTTGAGGTCCCGCGCCAGGCCCCTGGAACCACAGTGGGCCGACCATATCGCCTTCTACTTCGACAGCGTTTAGTACGCCGTTGACCGAGCCCATAGGAACGTCGACCGGAATTAGCGCAGGGTGAACCCTCGCAAGCAATCCAGCTTCTTCCGAAGCCTGTGCAACAGCCAGGAGCTTGATCGTGTAACCCAGCTCTCGTGCGTATCGGAAATCTTTTGCGTGGACTTTCCTGATGCCCTCAGCGTAAATACCATCTACCGGGACTTCGGTGTGAAACGCCAATCGACCGAGGACCGAAATCTTGTACATAGCGTCGAAGCCGTCGACATCCGCCGTCGGATCGGCTTCTGCATAGCCAAGCGCCTGAGCCTCGGCAAGTACATCTCCGAAATCGGCACCTTCATCTGCCATTTTGGTCAGGATGAAGTTCGTAGTCCCGTTGATGATTGCTCTAACGCTCTGGATCTTGTTTGCGTTCAGATCGCTCATAAGCGGACCAATGATCGGAATTCCGCCGCCAACGCTTGCTTCGTAAAACAGGTGGCAGTTGTTGGCTTCAGCAATTGCGAGCAGTTCACTGCCACGCTTCGCCATAACCTCTTTGTTGGCAGTGACGACGTGCTTACCTGATTCGAGTGACTTCGAAATGTATTCGAATGCTGGACTCTCACCACCCATCAACTCGACAACGATGTCGACGTTATCGTTCGAAATAACCGTCTCTGGGTCGGTAGAAACGATCGATGAGTCGAGCTCAACCGCCCTCTTCTTGGCAAGATCTCGAACAACCACGGCTGCCAGATTCAAAGGCTGGGCCGGTCCGCCATTCGAGTGGCGTTCGACAATGGTTGATGCAACCGCTGAACCGACGACACCCAGTCCAAGGATTCCAACGTTCATAGCGTCTGACCGTGCATTCGATGACATTTACTGAGGTATCCCGGCATTCCCACCAGGCAGCTGGCCGCCAAACCCTTCGCCAAACGGAACTGGTGTTGCGGTCGGAATTAGGGCAGACAGTCGAACCTGAGCGTTTACCCAGTCGAATATCGCGCTGTCGAGAACCATGTGAAGATCAAAACTCGGACGCTGTTCGTTGAAGAAGATAGTCATCGCCCTGGTGGTCAGAGCTTCGAAGTTTTCAGGGTCAACTTCTCGAGCATCGTTCACTTCATCAACAATGATGTAGCTCCACCAGTTGTTCTCGTCGTCAAACCTGGGCTGACTAAGAGTCCGAACTGGCAAAAGTCGATTTCCGTCGGCATCAAGACCAAACATCAGCGCATCAAGATCTGGGGACACGCCGAACGGGAACCAGCCCCGTTCCCCTTTGTCTCGCTGCACATTGAAATCATCGGAATAGGTGAGCAGCACGTCTTCGACAGTGTCTCCACTTGTCAGCTGTCGGTTGATCGCTCGAATAGTCTCAGCATCGCGATCAAACAAAACTAACTCGTAGAGATGAACCTGAGCCTGAACCCTTGGAATATCTTCAGCGACGACATCACGCAATCGCTCTTTGAACATGCTCTTACGGATGAAGTCTCGGAAGACATCTTCCTTAATGCCAATGCGGTGAATGAACTGCCGTTTGGCCTCTTCGACGTTGTCCTGGTATTCCTGTGACTCTCGCTCGGCAACGGTGACAGCAACGAATCCGAGAATTCCACTCAGTCGCTCGTCCACTTCTTCCGCCGAAACAGTGATTCCGTATCGTGGAGCGAGTTGAAAGGCCAACTCGTTTTCCTGCAATGTCTGGAGTGCTTCAAATAGAGAATTTCCAACTTCAAACGGCACACCAAGCTCTTCACTCATGCGCTGGTTGAAGCGGATGAAGTTGACGACATCACCCCGGGTGTATTCCGTGTCCTCGACCCTCAATGCCAATTCACGAGGTGGCAACACAAAGGTGTCGTAATAGGAGTAGCCAGGAATGGCCAACAGACCAATCAAAATTACTAGTGCGACAATCACAAACGGTCGTGAGCGGATCTGCAAACGACGCTTTTCTTCCACCATTTGGAAGCGCGTCTTACCACCCCGCACAGTAATACTGCGGCGACCTGCTTCGTAGTCAGGGATTGGGGTCGTGG
>CAYYMP010000100.1:0-3092 GCA_964472915.1 uncultured Dehalococcoidales bacterium
GCAGATCGTCAGCCTGGAATCCGTGTCGGGTGATGGAGAAGCTGAGCCTGCAGAAATTTCCGGAGGACCGGCAGAAATCGGATCAGTCGTGAAAATGTCGGTTGAAATCGACAGGATTGAAATTGAAAACAGCCAACCCGCCGAAGATCTCTCCGGCGAATTGGCTGTGAATTATGAAGAATAAAAGCGAGTTTACTGGGCGGGCCTGATTCCCTCAGTGCCCATTTCCTCGTGAACGATGCTCATTGCCCGGTGGTGTGGAATGCCGTCTTGTCGGAGCTGCTGGTAACGATCTTCGTCAATGTTTGAGCGATCCAGGAATCCACGAATGTCGTAGCGTTCCTCATCTTCAAGCGGAAGTTTGCCTTCATCAATCATCAATTCGAGCGGGTACTCTTTTTCCTCCATGGGAAGGTTGATGACCTTGTTGTGGCGCGCTGATTCGTACATCGCCATCATGATCTCGACGGTTTCTCGAGCCTTGCGACCCGATCCACGACTCTCGAGACCGCCTTCGATCCATTCGATTAACTCTTGTGTCTGGGCAGCGTTGGTGTTTCCACCGATTGCCTGGTCGCCTTCTTTCAGGCCGAGGTCGATGTTTTTCCAACCACCGGTTTCGGCGTTGAACAACTGAAGCTTCGTCTCTGTAATGTGGATCATTCCTTCCGTTCCACGGATGAAGAATTTTCCGGCGTCACAGTTTCTATCCCAGAGATCCGACTGAATGAAGAACTGGAGACTTCCACCGAAATGAATCAATCCCAGGCAGGCGTCTTCGATAGCGGTGTCACGCTCGAACTTGTTGGTCCGGCGTTCGACCGCGCCCATTACCCACTCAGCAACGGGGTCACCAAGAACAAATCGTGCTCCATCGATGGAGTGAGTACCCCAGTTGGCAAGTCCTTCTTTCACTCGAAGATCTGCTCGTAATGGGATTCCGATGGCACCGTCTTCTACAAGCTCTCGTGCCTTCTCCCAACCGGGAGTCCATCGGCGCTGGTGAGAGATAGCGAGCTTAACGCCGTTTGCCTCACAAGCATCGACCATTGCATCGGCGCGTCCCATGCCGATTGCCATGGGCTTTTCACAAATTATTCCTTTGACCGATGGTCCTGCCGCCACTTCGGCGGTGACAGTGTCGTGGAGCAAGTGCCAAACACACACGCTGACGATGTCGGGCTCGGCTTTTTCGAGCATTTCAGCGACTGTGGCGTAACCGTTGGGGATTCCATACTCGTCCATGTACATCTGGCGAGCTGCTTCCAGCGGATCAACTACGGCAACTACATCAACGTTGTCGAGTCGTTCGTAGCCTTGCATGTGTGCTTGGCCGATAGATCCGCAACCAACAATGGCGGCTTTGTATTGTTTTGACATTCGAGGTATTTCCTGCCCGAAAAGAAACTGGCGTAAACGATATTCGGCGGCAGTTTACGCCTTTGATGCGAACAGGGAAGTCGGATGAAGACTGTTTTCAGCGATTACGCGAGGAGCGGGTTATACAAAGAACTCGGGGAGACCTTCGGTGTAACCGAAGATGAACATGGCACCCAATGTGAGACTGAAGGCCGCAATAACCAGGCCTAGTCCTGTTTGAACCTTTGTGAAGCGATCAGAACTGAGTAGTCCCGCTGTAGCCGCGATGGTGATAAGCGAGTTGGAGACGACAAGTCCAACGACGAAACTGATCAGCAGGAAGCTTCCGGTGAGAGTAGACGTTGCACCGGCTGCTGCTGCCAACAAGAGGGCCTGACTTCCGGTTTCGGCTCCGATCCCGTGAATCATGCCGATTGAGAGCGTTGTGCGGTCGGAATAATCGCGTGGAGAGTCACTGTGGTATTGAGCGTGGTTGCCTCGAAGTTTTCTCCATCCTGCCTGTGAAAGATCGAATAGGAGCATCCATCGACTTTTTAGTGTAAGTCGGCCCTTATTCAGATACATCGAGAAAATCAGCCAGACACCCAAGCCGAGCAGTGTCAATCCCACGAGGATTTCCATGTATCCGTCAATCCAGTCGGGTAAAAGAGTTCCGAACCATATTGCAATCAGTCCAAGAACAACCACGACCAGTGCATGCCCCAACGCGTAGAGGGTGCCGAGCCAGTAGCCGCGTGTCCGAGATTTTTGTGAGCTGGCAACGTCGGAGATTGCCGCAATATGATCCCAGTCGACCCCGTGCCTAAGCCCTAACCCAAGACCGGTGCCGAGAAGTGCGAATCCGATTTCTGCTGCCAACTGTGTTCGATTTCCTAGATTGATCAGATGAAAAATTGCCGCCCCTTTATTGGGGCTGTACAAAGTTAGTCAAGAATTTGTGCACATGCAAACTTTTGCATGTGGGGGTTTTTGGGCGCGTCGGATGTTTTCTAAGAAAAGCGCCAGCAGGAAACAATTTAGCCGGGGCGGTTGATGGTGAAGGCGTTTCCACCGTCGACGGGAATCGTCGCACCTGAGGCGTACGAGGACATGTCTGAGCAAAGCCATGCAACCCCTTCGCCAACCTCGGAAGGATTTCCAGGGCGGCCGAGCGGGATTGCGTCATCCCATGCGTCCCTTAGAGAAGGATCCTGATCGAACCTAGGTTTCCAACTCCCGGCATCGATGATTCCGGGAGCGACAGTGTTTACCCGAACGCCAGCCTTTCCATATTTGAGGGCAGCGGATCGAGTAAGACCTTCGACAGCGAATTTACTCGCTGTGTATGCCTCGCTTTCAGTAGCGCGAGATCCCGCAATAGAAGAAGTGTTGATGATGGAGCCGCCACCGTTTTCGAGCATGTGTTTAAGCTCGTGCTTCATTGATAGCCAAACACCTGACATGTTCAGTTCGAATGTCTTAACAAGGCGCTGAGTTGTATCGTCCGGCCAGTCCAGGTCAGATCTGAACCCACCTCCGGCGTTGTTGAAAGCGGCGTGAAGTCCACCGAATTTTTAGATGGTGAACTGGATTGCCTGTTCGATATCTGACTCAACAGTCACGTCCGTTCGGATGAACTCAATTTGTGCCCCACCGGACTGCAGCTCGGCGACCAGATTTTTAGATTCTTCTTCACGTCGAGCGGCTATAACCACGGAAGCACCGTGGGAAGT
>CAYYMP010000100.1:3192-7209 GCA_964472915.1 uncultured Dehalococcoidales bacterium
AATGTCGCCGTATGAAGATTCGAGTGTGTCTCCTTCTTCTTCATTTGAAGACAAAGACCGACTCGAGTATTTGTTGCACGACATGGGGTCAGCTGTGACTGCTGTCGGCCTGATGGTCGACCTGCTTGAGCTTGCTGCAAAGGCCGAAGACGATTCGGTTCAACGTGCCAGGGCAGTTTCTGCTCAAAAGGGATGCCAGCAACTAGCTGAGCTATGTTCTGAAGCGGCGCGTGTTATCGATGAACGCTCGGTCGACAAAGATGAGCCTGTGGGTGAACCCTGAGACCTGATGGAGTCGCTGGTCGAGGTAGTTACGGTGTACACGCCGATATATGACCTTGCGCGTAAGAAGATTCGACTCAATACAACCCAACGACCACCAAAGTTTGTGGGAAGTCGGACGCTGTTCCAAAGAGTGTTAACAAACCTGGTCGACAACGGGTTGAAACACACCAAGACGAATACGATGGTCGTTGTCGGATCGATCGATACTCCAGGTGAATTCCTGGTCTGGGTTTCTGATGACGGACAAGGCATGCCTGGTCTCAACGGCAGCGACGAAGTTCTGCTTTCACACCTCCTCGAGAATGAAGCCTACGACTTGAACAACGGGACTTTTTCCAGTGGCACAGGCTTACGGTTTGTCGAACGCGCCGCCCGTCAACTGGGTGGTGTTGCCACAGCGACGTTGAATGAGATCGGTGGTAGTACCGTCTCGTTGAGATTCGAGAAACGTCCAAGCTCTTAATCTGATCTCAATTCTCGATCCTGTTCGTATACTGTCGCCTTCCAAAAGCTGGTGATGGAGCGGGCATGGCCGAATTGAAAACGCAGAAAAACGATTCAGACGTTGAGCAGTTTCTAGACTCTGTTGAAAACGCCACTCGCAAATCCGACGGACTAGCTCTGCTTGAAATTATGCGAGAGATCACTGGCGATGACGGGTCCATGTGGGGCGATAGTCTCATCGGGTTCGGTCAGTACGACTACATCTACGCCAGCGGACAGTCTGGATCCTGGTTTGCGGTTGGCTTTTCACCTCGGAAGCAAAACACCACGGTGTACATAATGCCGGGTTTCGAGGAATACACAGATCTGCTCGAACAGTTGGGCAAGCACAAACTTGGGAAGTCGTGTTTGTACATCAACAAACTTGCTGATGTGGATCTGGGCGTTCTAAAGCAGTTGATTCAGAAGTCATTTGCACAGATGGCTGGATGACCGTCGGTGGAGAGTAAATCTGATTCCGAATACCCGCTGGGCAGGTTTATTGCCGTTCAAGGTAAAGGCGGTAAAACAACCTTGTCGAAAGATTCGGTGGTCTACGATTTGTGGCGCCGCCGCGAACTGTTCCGAAACGTAGCTCGCCGAGCTCGTGAAAATGCACCTGAAAACTGCCGTGTGATAGTCATCGAATCTGCTCAAGAGTTGGACGAATTTTATCGAGATTACGGACTTGAACGAGCGTAGCTCAACCTTGTCAGTCGGACGTCCTGAGCGCACACCACTCGCACCAATTCAAACTTCACGACTCTCTCACTATTGCAGGTTCGCACAACCCGGAATTTTCACGTAGGGTGCGGAAAATGTTAATGTCGTCAAAGGCTTCGAATCGTTGAGGCCTGGCGAACGCTGGGCTGGCGGGTGTCTCTATCCGCAGGGAGGCGATCATGATTCGCAAAATTCTTGTTCCGGTAGACGGATCTGACACGTCGCGCACGATCTTGAGATGGGCGACAGGACTCGCTCGCTCGTCGGGCGCATCGATAGTTCTTCTGTCGGTTGTTGATCCAGAAGACATAACTTTTCTTGAATCTGCATCGGCACCTGCCACGGACGGCCACGAAACACCTGAAAAGATTCTCGCCGACATAGTCGAACAGACTAAGGAAGGTTTGGGAGACGCTGTTGCCGAAGTCGAGAAACAAGGCGTTGAGGCAACTCTGAGAGTCGTTCCTGGCACACCTGCGGAAATGATCGTTTCCGAGGCCGAATCCATTGGTGTCGACCTGATCGCAATGGCAACTCGTAGAGAGTCTGCTCTTGCCAGGGGAGTACTTGGAAGTGTGACCGACCGGGTACTTCACTCAACAGGGATTCCATTGCTTGCCCTTCAGCCGGAGGAAGCATCTGCTGCCACAGAAGGCGGCTTGGTACGCCGGGTTGTCGTGCCTCTGGACGGCTCTGAGTTGTCCGAGAGTGCGGTGCCACTTGCTGTAAGTATCGCCAAGGCAACAGGCGCGAAGGTCGATTACATTCGACTGGTTCGCCTGCCGATCTACGGTGTCGATATGGGTGGAGTCGGATACGGCTCGGTCCATTACGCCGAGACACTCGACACCGAAGTGCTTGAGAAGGAAGCTTCTGAGTACCTGAACGCCTACGTTGAAAATGCCGAAAGTGCAGGCGTGAAAGCGCAAGCTACGGTCGGTGTTGGCAACGCAGCTCTTCGCATTGTCGATGAAGTTGGAAGCGAACCGGGAACCATAGTAGTTATGGCAACTCGTGGTGCCGGTGGACTTCGACGCTGGGTTGTAGGAAGCGTGACCGATAAGATCGTACGATCTGCGCACGTTCCAGTTCTGGTTATTCCACCGACCAAGTAATCGGCGAATCGACTAACTAATCAAAAGAGAAGGGGCGGGAGAAATCCCGCCCCTTCTTCGTTGTTCGGTTGTAACCGTTAGTGGACGACTTCACGCTCAGGTGGTGGAACCACGAGTACAGGTCGTCCCGACGTACGGATGACTTTGTCGGCAACACTGCCAACTACCCATCGTCGGAATCCGCTCTGACCTCTTGTTCCAATCACGACCATTGCGTTCGGAATCTCTTCAGCAAGCCGAACGATGGTGTTAGCAGGACCACCAGTCGGTGTGCGCATAACTGCTTTGACACCTTCATTTTTTGCCTGCTCGACGATCGGCTCAAGGTATTCAGCAGCGAAGTCAGTTGCTCGAGCGTATGAAACCGGACTGGCGTAGTAGATACCAGCGTCACCCATAGCCGACATGTACGGCAGGTTGGTGACTCTTACAGCTACTAGTTCGGCACCAGTTTCTTTGGCTATCGCCTTCGCTATTGGCAAGACAGACTCGGATTCTTCCGAACCGTCCAGTGGCACTATCACCGACTCAGGTTTAGTTGGCATCGTTTCCGAAACGGTTTCGGGTCTGATTACCAACACCGGCCTGGTTATCGCGTGAACCACTCGATCGGTCACGCTACCGAGAACACCACGAGCTATCGCAGAACCACGGTGAGTCGCCATTGCAACGATGTCGACCTTTTCTTCATCCGCAGCTTTTACTATCTCGTCTTCTGGCTTGCCTATCGTGACCTTTGCACGAACCTGGAAACCTCGTTCCGATAGTCGCTTCGCCACGTCATTCACGTAGCGATTTTGAGCCTCCGCCGCTGCTTCTATCACCTGGGTTCCGTAGGCAATGTCCGCGTGACCGGGTTCGGTGGTAGCGCTAATTGCGTGACCGAACGGAGCAGTTGCTGCTATTCCACCGGGACTGCCGGTTGGGCCAGCTTCAATTCTGTGGAGTGGGCGGTCGAGACCTGGATCTACATCCGGTCGTTCGATCTTTTCTGGATCTACGACCGACAGGAGTACGAACGAGGCTTCGAACGCTTCTGCCAATCCTTCGCTCCAGCCAGCGATTTTTTCAGCATTGGCCGAGCCGTCCAGAGGAACCAAAATCTTCTTGATCATCGTGAACCTCCCTCAGTTCGTAGGTTCGAAGGATTTCGCGCAAAACCTAAGTCCTTCGTCCTGAGTTAATTGTCGAGGGAAAGCACGTGTTTATTCGCCCGGAATCCATGAGTTCGTTGTGAGGTGGGACTGTATGATCATCACCAAATCTGAACCGGGATTACTTTGATTGCGCAACTTTAGAAGCGAGAATTAGATCAAAGACCGGGCGGCGCTCATGTCCTCCATTTAGAGGTATACCGACCTGCCCCCAGAACCTGTACCACTCGCTATGTTAGTCCAACTGCCTGCTTGAG
>CAYYMP010000101.1:0-6822 GCA_964472915.1 uncultured Dehalococcoidales bacterium
TAATCCGCCCTGCTCTTGTGCAATATGTAGTGCTGCAGCAGCCAGCGCGGCATATACCTTGCCCGTTTCGGGTGACTTCGCAGTCGAGGCTTCCAAATGTTTCACGACCGTTCCCACATCTCCGCGTACGTACGGTCCGGTAATGGCGTCCGGCAATCCCTTGGAATCCAGAGCATTAGCAGTCGATTTGATGAGCGGTATCAAGCGTTCGAGAGCTTCCGTTCGCGAAATACCAAGCGGTTCCCACATTTCTGCGGCAAGTCCGACCAACCCTGAAACTAATCCACACGCCATTACTGCAGAGGTGTGGTACGCCGCTCGTCCTTCAGTAGTGATGTGGAATCCGGAACCACCAAGGGATTCGGCAAGTTCAAACAGCCATGTATCGAGATTTTCATCCGTTGATTCAATAGCGAAAGAAACTCCTTCGAGCTGCCCTGAAGAATCGACTGAGGGGAATGTTTGTAGCGGATGAAACCCTGCGATCTCCGCACCTGCGTTCCTGACCGAATCGAGAACATCAATTGGAAGTACGCCCGCGCAGTGGACGGCCGCCTGGTGACTTCGTAGCTCGATTGAGGCAGCAATTTCGGAAATCGCGCCATCTGGTCCGGTAATGAATACGACACTACCGCTGTTTGCTGCGATTTGAGCGCTCTCAACGACCACTGAGTTCGGTAGCTGTTCAGAGAGCCACTTACGGTGATCAGCCCTTCGACTGGACAGTACGGTGACGTTGTAGCCAACGTTCGCCATCGCAATAGCGAGACTGGATCCAAGACGTCCTGCAGCAATGATCGCCACCGGAGTTTCCTTGCCAAGTACTGGAAGTGGGCTCATCTAAAGCTCTCCCGCGCTCCTTTTGCCGACATGACTCCGCCAAGGGTTTCTGCCGAGTCGATTGCGTTCAGTATTGCGCCAGAAACAGCTTTAAGCGCAGCTGCGTGAAGGACATCACCAGGTATTTCACCCCCAGAACCCGTTGCAAGGGCGAATACGGTATCTCCGTCGTTTGCAGTGTGGGCTGGCCGAATAGCAAGACCAATCCCATCCTGACCGGCTATAGCGAGCCTGGTTGCACCGATCTTGTCGAGCTTGGCATCGGTAGCAACCACACCAATCGTCGTATTGCGGAAGAATCCACGAGGCTTAGGAGGATCGTTGATGAGCAGGTCCACCGAGTCTCCGAAGCCAGATTCACCGATTGGTCCCGCAACAATTTCACCGTTATCAGGATCAACTATGCTGCCGATCGCATTGACGACCATTAGGGCAGATACGGTTACGTCACTCGAACCATTTCTCGATGGAATCCCTACAGAAGCAGTTCCGACACCACCTTTAATCGAGCATGCGGCCCCTTTTAGCTTGGCCACCGTTGCACCGGTACCTGCTCCGAAGTTACCAACTTCAAAATCGACTCCGGCATTTTCAGCCGCTGTGTATCCGTTATCACCAGTCGGTCTGATCTCGGAATTAATGAATCCGAGATCGAATACGACTGCTGCCGGAATCAACGGGATGCGAGAGCGTCCAAACTTCACACCGACTTTTCGTTCTTCCAGAAATCTGACTACTCCGCCAGGGGCGTCAAGACCGAACGCGCTGCCGCCGGTCAACATCACTCCGTTCACCCATTGAGCGCTAGCCAGCGGATCAAGTAGTGCGGTTTCGCGAGAGCCAGGTGCTGCCCCACGAATTTCCATTCCCGCAATGGCCGGCTCGTCGCAAAGTACCACCGTGCAACCCGTACCGTTTTGGGTATCGGTGTAGTGTCCAACGCGCAATCCTGCAACGTCTGTGAGTTTCCCGTAAATGTTCATTAATTGCCCATCCGAGGGCTGGAGATTTCGCCTTAAAGAAGCGCTATTGGAGATGTTAAATCTAGACTCAGGCTAGCACACGATTGCGTGTATCCATGTCGCCAAAAAATTCGGGGTGTACGAGTCCCAAATCTCAGGCGTATACTGACCCGAATTAACCCGCGGCGAAATTCGTAATATCCTCCGGACGCAGGGGCGCCGGAAGGAAGAATTTCAAACTGGGAACAGTTCATTCGGCTTGTAACCGATGTGAGGAGTTCAGAAGGTGCCACGAGACTTCAAAGAGCTGAAACCCGCATACGGATTTGACGATGTAGCCATTGCTCCCGGCGACATCACGATTAACCCGGAAATGGCGGACACAACGACGAATTTCGACGGTATCAAGCTCGATGTACCGTTTATTGCGTCTGCGATGGACGCTGTGGTTGATCCGAAATTCGCTATCGAGATGACCAAGGCTGGCGGGCTTGCGGTCATGAACATGGACGGGCTTCACACCCGGTACGAGGACGCCACCGCCGTATATGAAGAGATTGCAGCAGCTCCTCGAGAGGAAGCGACCGCGATCATGCAGAAGATCTACTCTGAGCCACAGAAGCCAGAGTTGATCGGCAAAAAAGTAGAAGAAGTGAAAAAAGGCGGCGGAATAGCCGCCGTTTCATTTGTGCCACAAAACGCAAAGCGTATGGCACCGCTGGCAGTTGAAGCCGGTGCTGACATGGTTGTTGTGCAGGGAACGGTTGTTACCGCACGGCACTCTTCTAAGAGCCTCAAAGGTCTCGTGTTCTCCGAGATGGTTGAGCAGCTCAAGGTTCCTATCCTCGTCGGGAACACTGTTTCTTACGAAGTCACGAAGGAACTGATGCAGCAAGGCATTTCCGGCGTGATGGTCGGAGTTGGACCTGGATCAGTGTGTACCAGCCGTGAAGTGCTCGGAATTGGCATCCCTCAGGTAAGTGCAACTGTCGAATGTGCAGCCGCACGAGACGATTTCTACAAAGAGACCGGCAAGTACATCCCGATCATCACCGACGGTGGTATCCGAACCGGTGGAGACGTATGTAAGTCGTTCGCAGCCGGTGCAAACGCAGTCATGATCGGATCGCCATTCGCCAAGTGCGAAGAGGCACCTGCTCACGGCTACCATTGGGGCATGGCTACGTGGCACGACTCACTCCCACGTGGAACACGAATCAACATGGGCACTGAGTACAGCCTCAACCAGCTTTTGTACGGTCCTTCGTCCCGAACTGATGGAACGCTCAACCTGGTCGGTGCGCTTCAAGTTTGCATGGGATACGTAGGTGCAGAAAACCTTCGAGAAATGAACAAGGCTCGAATGGTTTACGCACCAGCAATCAAGACCGAAGGAAAGATCTACCAGGCAGCAGGACTCGGCTCCTAGCCACCAGTGGCACTTGAATAAATCTTCTCCTCGAAGAGAAGGAACGAGTGCCATTTCTTAGTGAAACCTGGGTTTCAGCACCAGCACATCTATGTGCTGGTGCGCTTGGTTAAGAGACAATTACGGAATGAACTTCAAACGCCCACGCGGAACATCAGACATACTTCCTGCGGATCAGCCTTACTGGTCGCAGGTGTACACGACTGCCCGCAAGGTAGCGAAGCGGTTCGGTTACAACCGCATCGACACGCCAACTTTCGAGGACACGAATCTCTTCCAGCGCGGAGTTGGCGACGAGACTGACATCGTTCAGAAAGAGATGTACTCGTTTGAGGATCACGGTGGAGACTCGATTACCCTCCGTCCAGAAGGCACAGCTTCGGTGTGTAGGGCTTACGTTGAAAACGGTCTTCAGAACCTGCCACAGCCTGTTCGTCTGTACTACGCCATGCCGATGTTCCGGTACGAACGTCCGCAGGCCGGTCGGGTTCGGCAGTTCCACCAGTTCGGTTGCGAGGCAATCGGCGATGCTTCTCCAGAAGTAGACGCTGAAATGCTCGAACTCTGCTGGCGGTTCTTACAGGAGCTTGGAATCTCAGACGTGACGCTACTGGTCAACAATCTGGGCGACCGAGACGGGCGAGCTGAGTACATTGCTGAGCTCGAAAAATATTTCAAATCAGCAGGCGACCGGTTGCCCAAAGTCGATCGCGACCGACTCGAACGAGCGCCGTTACGTGTTCTCGATTCGAAGGCCCCTGAAACTCAGGAGTTGGCAGAAAACGCACCTAAGTCACTCGATTTCATTTCTGGTGAAGCCAAAGAACACTGGGATGCCGTCATCGAGCACCTAGAAAATTTGAAATCGGCTAACCCTTCATTCAACTACAAAATCGATCACCGATTAGTTCGCGGACTCGACTACTACAACCGGACAGTATTCGAATTTGAGCCAGCCAATGCCGGTAGCCAGGGAACGCTAATTGCTGGTGGACGTTACGACCCGCTAATTGGACTGCTTGGCGGTCCGGAAACTCCGGCTATCGGATTCGCTGCTGGTCTTGAGCGACTAATCCTGCAATTGAAAGAACAGGAAATTGCAGTAGAAGGGTCAGACGGACCGGATGTAGTTGTGGTTGCCCTCGGAAACGCAGGGAAAGCTGCAGCGTCTCTAGCGACCGCTCTTCGTGGTCAGGATGTATCGACCATTCTGGCTCCAAAACGTTCGATGAAGGCTCAAATGCGATACGCCAACAATGTGTCAGCGAAGAACGTTGTGATTCTTGGCGACCGCGAAGTTGAACAGGGAGTTGCATCTCTCAAACCACTTGCTGGCTCAGCCGAGCAGTCGGAGGTCTCACTTGATGCCAAAGCAATCGCTGAGCAGGTGCGCGCACCACATCATTAGCTGCGTAAGTAATTGACCTCCCAATTCACGTATTACTTACCGAGAAAATCGAACAATGCAGCAATCATTTGAAGCAAGACTTAAAGAAATCGCCGACCGCCACGCGGAGGTTGAGCATCTCATGTCGCAGCCCGAAACGGCATCCGATCCGAACGCTATCCGGCGCTTGGGTCGTGAATACAGCCAGCTCCAACACGTCGTTGCGCTGTGGAATAACATGACGTCCACTCAGTCGGATCTTGACGGTGCCAATGAGCTTCTAGAACTGGAAGAAGATCCTGAAGTTCTCGAAATGGCTAAGGACGAAATCCAGGAACTCGAAGACAAGCTTGCGGTGCTAACGGACGAGATTCGATTAGAACTCCTTCCCAAGGACGAAACAGAACACGCCGACGCAGTTCTCGAAATAAGAGCGGGGGCTGGCGGTGATGAAGCTGGATTATTCGCGGCCGAACTTTTCCGGATGTATCAGCGTTATTCAGAAGCTCGCGGCTGGAAGATGAAAGTCCTCAGCCAAAACGAAACCGGTGTTGGCGGAATTAAAGAAGTCACCTTCGAACTTTCAGGTGAACGTGCGTATCAACGTTTGCACTTAGAAAGTGGTGTGCACCGAGTTCAGCGAGTGCCCGCAACGGAATCTCAAGGACGTATTCACACTTCTACTGCAACAGTGGCCGTGCTTCCGAAAGCGGAGGAACTGGACGTCGAAATCAACGATAACGATCTCAAAATTGACGTTTTCCACTCGGGTGGAGCAGGTGGTCAAAACGTGAACAAGGTTGCCACCGCGATTCGCATAACCCACGAGCCTTCAGGTCTGGTTGTTCAATGCCAGAACGAGCGTTCACAGTTGCAGAACAAACTCCAGGCAATGGAAATTCTGCGTTCACGCCTCTGGGACATGGAGCTACAAAAGCGAAACGCAGAGATTTCTGCGAACCGTAAAGCGCAGGTCGGTTCCGGGGACCGATCTGAAAAGATCCGTACCTACAACTTCCCGCAATCTCGAATCACCGACCACCGTATCGGCTTTACGAGTCACCAAATGCAGCAGGTTCTTGGTGGTGAAATCGACGAGTTCGTCGATGCTCTCCTGCAAGAGGAGCAGGCTCGCAAACTGGCTGCCGTAGGCGACTAGCTACCAACCCACCCCTAGGGATCAGATCTTGCCGTCGTCCTGAGCTTGTCGAAAGATCGCACAGCCTGAAATGTCGGCCCATTCGACAAGCTCAGGGTGACAATGTAGCGTTCTAACTCAATGTCTCAACAAACAGTTGCAGAACTGATCAAATCAATCACCGAACAGTTGAGCTCGGTCGGGATTGAAGATGCTGGTGTTGATGCGCGTCTCCTACTGCGTCACGCATTCGGTTGGAGTGCAGCAGATCAGCTGGCTCGACTCAGCGAAGTTGTCGACGAATCGCAAATCCAACATCTCGAATCGCTCGTGGAACGTCGCCTGAAACGCGAACCACTCCAGTACATCACTGGCTCAGTCGAGTTTTTTCGCCGTACATTCTCGGTAAACGAACACGTGCTGATACCGCGTCCTGAAACAGAACAACTCGTTGTTCAAGTGGTCGAATTCGTTAGATCACATCGCATCGAAAATCCAAGGATCGCTGATATTTGTACCGGCTCAGGAGCCATAGCCAGCTCTATCGCCCTCGAACTCCCAGCGGCAGAAGTACACGCCACAGATATCTCTCACCATGCGCTGGATGTTGCACAGGCCAACGCTGATCACCTGGGTGCCGAGGTCGATTTCTTCGAAGGCAACTTGCTCGAACCGCTCGAAGGTGAGTTCGATGTGATTGTTTCCAATCCGCCATACATCCTGAGTTCTGCCATGGATGGATTGCAGCCAGAAGTACAGCAAGAGCCTTCGCTGGCATTGGACGGTGGTACAAGTGGCGTAGACGTCATACGACCGCTCTATGAAGGTATCCGTGGGCAGCTGAAACCTGCCTGGAGTGCAGCGTACATAGAGATTGATCCTCCAATCTCTGACGCGTGCATCGAACTCGCTCTGAACACGTTCCCGGAAGCAGGAATTGCACTACTCACCGACTTTGCTGGTCTTGCAAGGTGCGTGTCGATTGAGCGCGCGTAATACCAAAAAACAATGAAAAAGCCCCGAGAAATTCTCGGGGCTTTTTTGATTCCAATAATTTGGAGGAAGG
>CAYYMP010000102.1:0-6455 GCA_964472915.1 uncultured Dehalococcoidales bacterium
CCGCGAATGGCGCAAATGATCAAGTACAACGCCCATCCAAACTTGAGAACCGTGCCCGTTTTCCTCGGTGAGCCCGTAACGATAGAAATGGCAACGGTAATGGGGATGATCGCAACCCATACGACGAACGCTAGAAGCCACAACATCAGTACATGGAACAAAATCGGAAACCATCCGATGCGGATCCATATGAATGTCGTTGGTACGTAAGACATCTCAATTCTCCCTGTTCTGCCTGGCGATCAAGACATTTGCTTGATCGCTTCGTCAGCTGAGATTTCACCCTTCGCTAGTTTGGACAGAACTTCGGTGTTGTCGGGTTGGGGTTGCACTGGCTCGGTAAGTGGTAACTGATCGGCAATTCGCTTCAAACGGTTCTTAACCGTTGGGTAGCTAATACCGAACATCTTTTCCATTTCCTTGATCGACCCGTCGGCGCGTACGAAAGCCATAACAAACACCTGGTCTTCCGCAGTTATTTGGGCCAGTGGTGGCAGCTCGAACTCGCCTTCTATTGCGATATCTGACTCCACCATCCGCACACGCTCTACCCGGATGAATTCACCCTGGGTCAACCTTGTCAGTTCTTGCCAGTCATGTCCCAATGACAACCTCCTTGTTGTTTAGATTATTCGCGCCATAAATCAATAATGTCAAGTAAAATATTGAAATAATTAATAACAACCTTAAATAAATCAATGTCTGAGTTTGATGGCGCCGTATTGTTCAACTCATTCAATTCTTGAGTAAAGTGTTTCCGCAAAGCTAAAACAGTTCCGAGATACCTCGAAACAGCCCAACAACCCGCAGGAGAAATGCGCACATGCTCGAACGCTTTAAGGTTCCTGAACAGGATCGAATTTACGTACAGGAACAAAAAGTCAGGGAAGTCACCGAGGCGATATTTAGACACAACGGAGTCCCCGCTGATGAAGCTGCCGATGCTACCGACGTTCTGATCGTGAACGATCTTCGAGGTGTTGAGTCTCACGGTGTATCGAACGGACTGCGCCGATATGTTGCCGAGTACGGTGCTCAGACACTAAATCCGACACCTGATTTCAAAGTGGTTCGAGAGTCAAAGACCACTATGACCATCGATGCCGATGGAGCGCTGGGTATCCATATTGGACCGTGGGCAATGCAGCAGGCGATCGACAAGGCCAAGGAATTTGGCATGGGTGCCGTTGTTGCCTACAACTCGGGTCACCTCGCAGGTTGTGGTTATTACGCCGCAATGGCAGCCGAGCAGGGGATGATCGGTCACTGTATGACGGCTGGCGGAGCACGCCAGACTGTCCCACCGTTCGGCTCGAAACCTGTAATGGGGACAAACCCAATTGCATGGGCAGCTCCTGCCCGAACAATGCCGCCGTTCCTCTTTGACGTCGCGACCACACAGGTGGCGAACAACAAGATTGGTCTTGCCAGGCGAACTGGAGCACAGATCGAGCCGGGTTGGATAGCGGGTCTTGATGGCGAACCAATCATGGAATACGTCGATCCGCCGGAACAAGGAGATTTTTACTCGCTGCACATCGGTGGCACTCGCGAGAATGGTTCGCACAAGGGTTTTGGTCTTGCCCTGATGAACGAAATCATTTGCAACGAGCTTTCAGGCTTTGGTCCCGGACCAATTCACGGCAAGTCAGGTGGTCACTTCTTCCAGGCTTACGATATTGAGGCATTCACTGACAAAGATAAGTTCCTCGATGACATGGACGACTTGCTCAAGTACGTCGTGGATGTTCCGCCAACGACCGATTTCGAACGCGTTATCTACTCAGGTTTGATGGAAGACGAAGATGAGAAGAAGCGTAAGAAAGACGGTATTCCGTACCACCGCGAAGTTGTCGATTGGTTCGAGTCTTACTGCGCTGAAGCTGGTATCCCCTGCGATCTTCGATAGAAACTGACTCGCACCGTTTATCAGGTAAATGCGTCATATTTCTGATGGGTAAATTATTCGAGGAGGGGAAGAGAGTTGTCTGAAGCAACAATCGTTCCCGGAGATGACGGTCCGTACCACGTCTCCGGTGATTTCGTGCTGATCGATGGTGCTGGGAATAAGCTCGAGCTGACCGATTCAGAAACCTGGTTGTGCAGGTGTGGGCAGTCAACGGATAAACCGTTTTGCACTGGATCACATAGAGATTGCGAATTCACGAATACGGTGAGGGGTTAGATATGTCAGTCGAGATACGTATTGGTGACGATGATGCGCTTACCGTGCAGGGTGATTTCGAGCTAAAAGACGAAGACGGTAACGTACTTCGAGAAGGAGGTCGTGTAAGGCTTTGTAGATGCGGTCAATCGGACCGAAAACCGTATTGTGACAACACCCACATCAAAACTAACTTCGAGAGCAAAGTTCGGGCCTAGAAAATTCGAATCACAGCAGCGACGGCAAGAGAGATAGACTTGCCGACGTTTCCATTTAACCCACCAATTCGAACGGAATACGTAATTGCTAAACGCTGGAGCAGCCCGAGTAGACATTAGTCCGAAGATTGGTGTCGCTCACGCCGGTTGGGGTGCTCAAACTCACCAAGTTTCAGTTGGCAATGATATGCCGTTGTATGTGACGGCTGTGGTTGTCTCTAACGACGATGTCGAGTTGGCAATAGTCGACGTGGACATAGGGATCTTTACAAGCGACCAGGACGAAATGATTCGCGGGAAGATCGCCGATCGGTCGGGGATCCCGTTTGAAAACATCCGGCTTGCTTACTCGCATACGCACTCAGGTCCGATTACCTTCGGTCAATGGATCAAAGAGGGCATTGATCTGGCGAACGAGTGGTGGGACACGATCCCGGACGCCTGTGTAACCGCTGTCGTGGACGCCAAGAAGAATTCAGTACCTGCCCGTGCTGGGTTCGGGCGAGGCACTTGCAACATCAACATCAACCGTCGCCCCGCTCGCGACAACGGAGAACTGTTCACTGGACGCAATTGGGACGGATTTGTCGACCACGATGTAGATGTGGTCGCAATCGATGACGCTGACGAAAATCCGATCGCCACAATCGTCAACTACGCCATGCATCCGACCATCATGGGGCACGAGAACGACTGGGTCACTCCCGACTTTCCGGGTCCAATGCGGTCGGTCGTTGAACATGCTGTTGGTGGACTGTGCCTGTTTTTGCAAGGTGCAAGTGGCAATCAGGGACCGGTCGATGGATTTACTGGAGACTTGCGTGTTTATCGCAAGGCAGGCTCAACACTTGGAGCCGAGGCCGCTCGCGTTCGCCTCGGTATCGATCCCAGAGAACGACGTGAGAAACTCGATCAAATTCTGACTTCAGGCGCCGATCTAGGAATATATGCTGATGTACCTGTCTCAGAGTCAGACGAAACTGTCGCTGTTAGCAATGTCACGGTAAATCTTCCAGCGAGAGAAGTTCTGACTCTCGAAGCAGCTCAGCAAATCTTTGACAAGCACGCTGGTGAGCTCGCTGCGACAAGGGACTCTGGGGCTTCGGAACAAGAAGTCAGAGCGGCAGTTTCAAAAGTAATGCGGGCAAACATTCAACTTAGCGTTGCGCGACTTGCGGCAAAGCACCAACAAGATGGAAGCATCCCGATCACCGCTCAGTCAATGCGTATCGGCGAAGCGGTGCTTGTGTCAATTCCGGTCGAACCATTCGCTGAACTGGCTGAAGGAGTCAAAAAGCGATCACCATCCGCGAACACTGTGTTCTCTGGATTCAGTAACGGGCACATAAATTACCTGCCAACCGACATTGCATTTGAAGAAGGCGGTTACGAAGTTGGTGTTTCGGTCTTCGCTCCGGGTTCAGCCGATCTAGCAATAGAGGCATCGCTCGAAGCGATCGCGAACGTATTCGAATAGGCGGGCAAAATACCCCTGACGGGGGATGTCTCCTCCCAAATCAGGCTCGATGATCGAAGTATGAGTTACCTGACAGATACTTTCCGAAACGTTTATCCGTCCGACCGGAGTCTTGTCGAGAAGATATTCACACCGCTGTGGGATCTCCGGACTTATCTTCGCGGCGTTCACATGCTGCTCATGTTCCCTCTGGGGATCGCGTATTTCGTGTTCTTCGTGACAACGATGTCCGTTGGTGGATCGTTGATCTGGACGTTCGTCGGACCAGTAATTCTGCTTGCGACGCTGTTTATTTCGCGTTGGCTCGGAGATTTTGAGACTAAATCAGTGGCGTTCGTCAGTGATGTTGAGATTCGCAGACCACCCTATGAGCTAGAGGAAGTCAGAGGCTTCAGGCAGCAAATTTGGGTTCGGTTAATCGACCCAACCACATGGACTGGACTCTTCTATCTGATCGCACAGTTCCCGATCGGAATTGCTGCATTTGTCATCGTGATAACCATCTATTCGATAGTTGGTGCGATGGTCGTTTCACCTTTGATTGTTCTTTTGTCGGATGATTCGATCAACGTTGTGTGGGAGACGGGACAAAAATGGGTCATCGATTCACCAGTCGAAGCACTCCCATTGGTTCCGCTTGGTGTCATTGGATTCGTCATCGCTGCGCACGTGATCTCAACGTTGTCGGCTGCTCACGCTGCGTGGGCAAGGCTCATGCTAGGTTCCCGCTCGAAGAGAGTGTCACGCAGTGTCAATCCTGAGTCAGGTGACACTCCACCCCCTCCCGGACCTGGCACCAGCGCTCAAGCAGACGAACCGACTGTTGCGACCAACGAATCGACACAACTCGAAGAGCCGAATACCAGTGAAGAAGACAAACTCGCACAAGAGTACATAGCCCGGGCAGAGCCGTTCCTTAAACCGGTTCCAAACCCTCACGAAGTAGAAGCCGATACTCCTGCGGCCGAATCGGAATTACTGAAAGAACTCACTGTGAGGGAGCGTGAGGTATTCATGCTCATGGCACACGGCTACACCAATGCCGACATTGCATAGGGGTTCTACATTTCAGAAGGAACTGTAAAAACCCACGTGAAACGTGTTCTGGCAAAGATGGAAATTCGCGACCGTACCCAGGTTGTTGTGTACGCCTACGAAAACAGACTGGTCGTTCCAGGCGAATCCGAGACTGATATCTCGAAAGCTGACTCAGTCAGGTTCGGTTAATTCGGCTTTTCAAGAATGTCTGGGTTCATTGCCCAATTCGGATACCGGTTGTACATCGGATATCCGGGTATCGGTGCACCGAGCGGCTGCGGTGGAACAATGAAATCACCAACCCAACCAAGCATTGCCGAGTAGGTGTACTTCATACCAACTTTTCTCAAGCTTTTGCCTGACGGCACGTTCCAGGCGGCAGCTGTCGCAAACGGTATCCCTCCATTTTCGAGGATCCAATTCCCAGCGGCACTAGTCACCGCGGTCGATCATTTGAATGTCCCGCAGTTGGTGCGGTATTAACTAAACCGGCATTGTTCGTTTGCTGTAAGCACGTCCAACTTCCGCTGTATCGGTTCGATGACCTGCGACCACTCGAACACCTTCATCGATCTTCGCAGCGATGTTTTCAGGTGTGCATCCGTCAAGGAAAGCAAGGTTGTTTGCCTTGCAGGCTTCCTTCACGCGCTCTCTTGCCTCTTGCAGTCGTGGATCCAACGGCTTGTCAGGGTCCCGCTTGATGCCGAAGGACATATGCAAATCTCCCGGACCCCATTCAGCGAAACCTAAGCCCGGTACCGACAACGTTTGCTCGCAGTTGGTTAGAGCTCGAACAGTTTCGATTTTCACACCTAGCAATAGTTCACCCTGTGGGTTGAGAGGCCACGGATCAGCTTTGTCGACGTAAGTATCTGCATCGACTCCCCAAATTGGTGCAGATGATGGCTGTGAGCCAACACCGCGAGTTCCGCGTTCAAGACCGTATCCAACACCTTCCATGTTGATTGGGTAACGACACGATTCAACGAAAGCTCTCACTGCATCTGGCGTTTCTGCCTGGCAGAGCAGAATTCCATGAACTCCTCGTGCAAGGATCATTCGGAACTGCCACGCGTTGAATCGCACAATATCTTCAGATGAACCCTCAACAGGAGTTTCGACGATTACGGGCGGAGTTCGATGGCCGCTGTTCGTTGGACCACCATCAACCAGACCCTTCATATAGTTGTCGAGTCCTGTCATATCGAACGCGCCATGTTCCATACCAACGTTGATGTAGTCGGCCCACGTGTGTGCGTCTTTTAATCCCTGTTCGTATGTAAGAACGTGTCCGGTGTGCCCTCCGTCGTAATAGATGGGCTGGTCCTGCTCGAGTAGTTCGATTGCGCGGTTGATTCTGTTTGCCATGTGCTGTGTGAGTGTAGTTGTTGTTGGTCGTCCGGCGGATAGTACAGAGTTTTTTTGTAGACCGCGCTCGTTGTTTCGTTTAGCTCCGGGCGGGCATACGCCCTTGGTCGCAGCGTCGCATTTCACCTACCCCTAACCCCTTCCATCAAGGAAGGGGAAGTTCTCTCCCCGCGGAACGGGGAGAGTTAGA
>CAYYMP010000103.1:0-6197 GCA_964472915.1 uncultured Dehalococcoidales bacterium
CACCCCAACATCAAAACCGAGCGAAGGCCAGGTTCAAGAATGCGTGTGCTCACTTCGACAGCAGCTGCTATGACCGTAGCAATGCTGGTCGTGATTGGGATCGTTGTGATTGGTCACCAGTCTGGTGGCAAACTCACCCAGTATGAGAGTGAAGCGCTGGATGTCGTTTACATGCAGAACGAGATCACAGACCGCTGGAACGATACCGTCGATTGGTTCAACCAGAGCCACGTAACATCGGATGATGAGCACATCGCTCTTTACTCCAAGAGCGTGATTGCCGCCCGTTCACTTGCTGCTGACTCACAGGCAGTAATTGATCGCTGGAAGAAGATTGATGTTCCTGAACAGAACATGGCTTCGCATCAGCTTGGTCTTGAGGCGTTGATGGCTCATCAGGACGGCCTGATTTTGTTCGAATCGTTCTTCCAGAACGCCCTGGACACCCTGGTAGCTGACCAGATTCAAATGCTCGAAGCTGAAGCTAAATTGACTAAGTCTATGGAGCTTTGGAAGCAGGCCGAGCAGGCTGCACTGGCAGAAGGCTAGAGGGCTTCACGCTAGGTCCCTCCACTACGGTCGGGACGCGTTTCTTGGTCATCCTGAGCCTGTCGAAGGATCAACTTCGCCGTGTTTTTGCGAACACGTACAAAACAAACACTCCGGTCAATCCTGCCGCAAGATAAAGGCTGACCCTGCCGAGTGTCCGTACGCCCTCTGATTCGTCGGCATAAACCTCGATCAAACCGGTCAAGAGCACGAGTCCCCACATCGCGATGCTGACAACACTCAGCGAGAACGAGAATTTGTCGTTTTTGTACAGTTCCTTCATTCCCTGCTATGTCTTTCTGGCGACCAGCCACAAGTGACGCTCAGTGTCTCCATCACCAGGGTTGATCAATTCTTCGATATCGGCCGACTCGATTTCGAAGCCAGCGTCCCGGACAAGCCGTTGCGTGACTTCAGGGGCGAAGTGACTCCAGTACATGGATGCCCCAAACCAGTTCGGATCCACCCATTCCTCAGAATCGGAAGAGCCGTGAGAGCTTGTGAAGATTCCTCCCGGTTTTAACCAGGAGTGAATCGATGCGAATAGTTGAGCATGCCTCTCGCGTGGCACATGGATGATCGAGTACAACGCCAGCACACCATCGAAGCTTTCCTGCGGAAGTTCTACCGAAGTCATGTCGGCGTTGATGAAGCTGGCACTGGGCACATTGGCTTTAGCACGCCTGATTTGTTCCGCTGAAACATCGACACCGATCACGCCGTGTCGATTGGCAAGTTGCTTCGTAAACGGTAGGTCGTTGCCGCATCCGAGTTCGAGCAGTTCGCTTCCATCGTCGAAAATGGCGTCGAACTTTGCGACTTTGTCCTTCACAACTCTTGGAATGTCGACGCGGTAGTTCTCAAAATAGGCGTCAGCAATTGAGTCATAACCGGTGCCGACCATATCTTTGTACTTATCTGCGTCGTAGCCGTCCATAGTTCGATCGTGGATTTAGCCGGACCCGTGTGATGTCTACAAGTCACTGTAGCCATCGAGAGCGTTCGCTCGCATGTAATCCTTGTCGAGTTCGATACCCAAACCTGGTCGGTCGGACAGGTAGATCTTGTCACCTCGAATGTCGAGCGGGTGGTCGATCATCACGTCGTATGCGTTGAGTTTTGCGCGTGACGTTTCGACACGGTAGTGGTTCGGGACAGAAGCCATAGCGTGCGCACCCGCGAGCACGTTGATTGGTCCGCTGGCATCGTGTGGTGAGATTGGCACGTAGTACGCCTCAGCCATAGTTGCAATCTTCTTGATCTCGGAAATACCGCCGGTCCAAGTAACGTCCGGCATGATGAAATCAGCAAGTTCGTTTTCAAGGATCGGGACAAACTCCCAGCGCGTGTGAATTCGCTCGCCAACGCAAATTGGGACGTTAACGTTTTCTCGAACCTGTCGAAGGGCGTGGTGGCTTTCAACCGGCACGGGCTCTTCAAACCAGAAAATGTTGTAGGGCTCTAGAGCCTTGGCGAGTCGGATGGCTGTTGGTGCATCGAAGCGTCCGTGGCAGTCGATGAGAATTTCGAAGTCGGGACCGACGGCTTCGCGAATCCCGGCAATTAGATCGACGCCGTGGTTTTCGGCTTCGGCAGAAAGTTGGCCTGTTAGGTATCCATTGCTTTCTTCAGTGTGGTGCGGGAACCAGGGGTCGGTTTTGAGAGATTTTTGACCCGTTTCAACTATTGCCTTCGCGTGCTGTACGGCGTCCTCTACAGACGACCCGTCTTCCGGGTGGCAGTAGATCGGTACACCGTCACGTACAGGTCCACCGAACAGTTCGGATATTGGAAGTCCAAGGACCTTGCCCCGGATGTCCCAAAGTGCAATATCGATACCAGAGATGATGTTGGTCGTTGCACCCCGCGAGCCCATGTATGTGAACTCTCGGAAGATCTTGTTCCAGATCATTTCGATCAGGCGTGGGTCGTCACCTTCGACTAGATCACTGACATGTCGAAGTGCTGCGCATACCGCGCGGTTGGCTGTCGGTCGCGTGCCAGTGATTTCACCCCAACCGGTTACCCCTTCGTCGGTTTGAACCTCGACATAAACGTACTCACGATTTCGGAGTCTGCTGTCGTTTGCCGTATCGAGGTACGGCGACGGGGCAGAAATAAGCCAGGGGATAACTTTTGTGATCTTCAAAGTGCAAACTCCATCGTGCGAATAATTACTGGCGGAATCGTAGGAGCGCGGAATCAGTGTGTCTAGAGGGAGCGTCGTGAGGTTTGAGAACTAAAAGGCGATTAGGAGTTCTCGAATTACTAGCGAGGCAAGAAGACCGCCGAGGACTCCGATTGCGATAAGCATGGCGTGCCCGACATTTAGCAGGTTTGGTGTCGTTGATCGGATGGTTGCCAGGGCTATGTAACGGGTGGGTACTGCGATGCCAAGGAAATAGAGCACGAATATCGCCGTGCCGCCAAGCGAACTGTTGCTGAATATGGAATCACCGAGTTTAGTAAGGTCCGCATCTTCGGATTGAGTGATCAGTACGATCAATGCAGAAAGTAGGTAGAGCAACGGTATGCCGATCGGGATCGAAAGCATTGCTGTGGTCAGGGACTCTCGCCGCTCCCACACGAACCATGCCAACCCGCCAGTTACCAAAACGTCGACAATCGGACCTGACCCGAAAATCACGATGGCTTCGCCACGACTAAACGGCTCTGAGTAGCGAACACCGGCATAGAGAAATTCAGCCCAGTACCCTGCGACAAGTCTCGCTGTCAGGAAATGAGCAAACTCGTGCAATAGCACGGCGATCATCGTGCCGAGTGCAGCGAGCAAAACGATTGATGGTTCGGAGTACCTCATCGTTATTATGATCGCGCTGTCTTAGTTCCAGTTAACGATGGAATAGCTCAGGAATTTGTGAAGCTATTTGGGTGCTATACGTAAGGCGCGCTGGTCAGGGATTCGAGTTCACTGAACTGGTCGCGGGTGCCGAATACGACGACCACGTCTTGAGCCGCAATTTGCGTGGATGGCGGAGGCATCATTTCGAGTTCGCCGTTGTGTCGACGGACCGCAATGACCATGTAGTTGCCGCCTTCGGGAGTAATACATTCCTCAAGAGTTGCACCATCCAGTCTTGAACCTGGTTGAACAATCAGGTCTTCGATTGATAGTTCGATCTCCTGGTCCCCGAGAGCAATGTCAGTGAATTCGACAGCGTGAGGTCGAAGAGCAAGCTGCGCCATGCGGCGTCCGGTTGATCTGTAGATCGGGACTACCCGGTTCGCTCCTGCTTTGAGCAACTTCTGTTCGTTTGATTCATCGTCGGCTCGTGCAACTATGAATATGTTCGGATTCAGCGATCGGGCTGATAGTGAAATCATCAAGTTCGTCGCGTCAGATCCGGTGGCTGCGATCAAGCGACTGGCCTTGTGCACGTTGGCGTCTATGAGTGCTTGGTCATCACCTGCGTCGCCTTCAACGGTCAATATTCCGGCCTGCTTCATTTGCTCCGAAACCTCGGAGTCAGAATCGATCACAACAACTGGTTCGCCAATTACTTTGAATTCTTCGGCAATCCGGTTCCCGATTCGACCCCGCCCACAAATGATTGTGTGCCCTGAGAGATTTGCGATTGCATTACGTATTTTTCTTGCCCTAACTGAGCCCCTGAATTCACCGGCAACTACGTATTCACCGAGCACACTGAATGTGTAGGTGAATGCTGAAACTCCGAGAAGTATGAGCACGATGGTGAATATGCGAGATGCGTCGCTAAGGACGCGGACCTCGCCAAAACCTACGGTGCTAATTGTGATGACAGATTGGTAAAGCGCGTCCACCCAACCAAAGTCGTCTTCGAGCAGAAGGTATCCGACGGTCCCTGTCCCGATCACTAGCGCAAATATTGGGACAATGATTCTCAGGCGTCGCAGTATTGCGACGCTCTGTGAGGCGTGTCGACGCGGCATCATGAGTTGAGGATAGCCGATTTGGATTTCACGGGATCATGCCAAATCAAAGTCATATTCGATGGATACCTGTCCAACAACTCAATCCAACACGCATGTGTGTGGAATTAAAACAGAAACACCCGCCAAACAATTCGCGGGTGTTTTTAGTTCGAAATGGTAGCCCCACGGAGACTCGAACTCCGGTCTCCACCTTGAAAGGGTGGTGTCCTAGGCCGCTGGACGATGGGGCCGTGCTTTGTGACGTTGTCCGCGTGCTTCTCAGCACGGGTCGTTTCAGGCACTAAATATCAGCATACCGCGAAGTCGACGAATCGGCGATTTGTGTAACCCCTCATTTTTTGGCTATTGAGAGCCGTGAGGCATCACGATTCGGGTTTCCGATATGCGATGCGATCAACCCTGTAGTGGATACGTTTCCAGTACTCGATATTGGCCACCTCTTGAGTGTCCAACACGACCTATCAGTGCGATGTTGTCGAATCTCATGGTGCCGGTTATGTCGATCTTTTCAAGATTTGGTTCCATCAGAGGACGTTCTTCTGGCTTGGCGTCGAGCACCAGAGTAGTGTGAGGCCAGTACTCGCCAGGATCCCGCAGGCGTTTCGTGATCGGCAACATCGCAGCTTCAACATGTGCCTGAAGTTCGAGGTGGGCTGGCTCTCGCTTGAAGCCGTACGCACATCCCCAGTCACCGACACGCAGATCATCAAAATCGATCGTGTTCTCAAACGGCGTATGATTTGCGGCTACCGTCGCCAATGCCGACTTAACCGCGTCCAGATCATCGGGTCCCCAAAAATTATCGATGGAACAGTGAGGAATAGTCGCGAGGTCGTCGGCACCGACCAGCTTGTGGAACTGTCTGATCTGAGACGCTTGAGGCTCTGGGAGGTGTGCCATCACGCCGTATATTCGGAATCCGAACTTGTCGTTTGGGAGAGAGTTCGCATCGACAATCGTTGCCATTGATTACTCCTGAGCGGACCGATTTTTGAGGTTGGTCAGCATATCACCGACCCGGCCAGTCGATGTTGCAATCGGACTAGCTAACTGTGCTGGCGGGGCACTCGTTGGAAAGAGGGCATTCATCGCAGCGGGCGCGTTGAGCTTTGCAGATTTGACGACCGTGTGTGATTAGCAGGACGTGCATGTCGTAGCGGTCGTCTTCGGGGATCAGATCCTCCATGAGCGGGTGTGCCTGATCCGCCGTGACTTTCGGACCGATGAATCCCAGTCGTTTCGAAACCCGCTGAATGTGAGTGTCGACAGGGAATGCTGGCATCTTGAGCGAGAACGCCATGACGACTGCTGCCGTTTTGGGACCGACTCCCGGTAGTGAGGTTAGCCATTCTCTGGCTTCCTCAAGCGGTAGGTCGGCAAGGAATTCGAGATCGAAGTGTCCCAGTCGTTTCAGGATTTCGACGAGAATCTTTTGAATTCGAACAGACTTTTGATTTGAGAGCCCGCCGTGTTTGATCGCATCGGCAACTACAGCTGTGTCGGCCTCGATGACCTGCGCCCAGCTCGGAAGAACTTTGCGGAGCGAGTCGTACGCCCGCTCGGCGTTCAAATCGGAAGTGTTCTGAGTAAGAACTGTGAAAATCAGTTCATCAATGGCGATCATTCGAGGTCGCCACTCAATCGGCCCGTAAATGCCGTTGAGCTTTTCCTGGACTAGCCCTGGTGCGACCGGTGGTTCGTCATTGCTAGAG
>CAYYMP010000104.1:0-6110 GCA_964472915.1 uncultured Dehalococcoidales bacterium
TCCTGGAGCAATGAATGACCGAAGAGAAGAACGACGAAATACAGCAGGACGCCGAATCGCAAGATGAATCGGCTGCTGACAGCAACGAATCCAACGACCGGCCTAACGATGTAATCGTCTCAGGTGACGAAGCTCGCAAGTACTACAGTGCTCAAATTGATGCAGCGATCAAGTACGCAGGCAACAACCGGTACGAGTACGGTCCTCGGATGCGGGAAACCGAGCTCCAATGGGATGTCAGTAACGTTGAGCGAATGGCTAACGACATTGTCCGGGTAACTCTTGAGTACAGTCCTACATCAGGCTTCCGAGGGGACCCGGGTACGGAATATCTGGATGTCGACGCAAACGGTGAAATTCTGGCGCGCCGCCAAACTCGCGTACCGAAAGAAAACAAACCTGTTGTGCTGATGGGGATCGCCGCTTTTTCTGTAGTTCTGGCGCTTGTTCTCATCAGCATGATGACTTTTATCGACCAAGACGGCGGCGACCCACTGTACGTTGCAGGTCGAACTTTGTGGATTCGAGCCGAAGTTCCAAAGACGCAACAGTTCATCATTTACAAAGGCGCCGATACTCAAGGCACCTTATACAACTGGGCGTTGGTTCCAGATGACGAATCTGAGAATGAACTGGCATTTGTTGAGGTAACGATCCACAACCAGACGTCGGGTTCGGTCCGCATGGTTGTAGACGAAGAAGCGGCGACGCTACTCGACACGAATAATCGGGTGTACGAGCCAATAAACACGATTGAGCGTGCTTACACCGCGGAATTCAGTGAGAAATTCAACGTTCCTGGATTCCAGCCGATGTGGGGTTCAATCGAGCTCAACGAAAAGCAACAGGTCGTTGGGATGTTGGTATTTGAAGTTCCGAAGGATTCGGGATTCAAAGAGTTGCGATGGTCTGCTTCAGACACGGCTTCGATTAAGTACCAATAATCGGCCGGTAAAGCACGAATTATTGTCTCAGGGAGCTAGAATCTAGCTCCCATGGTCGACTCTCAGGACAAAGTAGGATCGGACAGTAACAAGGCTGTCGCACCCGTCGAGAAGGCGTCCAAAAAGACGCGTCGTCCAAAGAAGGCAGAGAAAAAGCTTTCTCCAGGTCGAAGACAGTTCTTGGAGTTCAAAGCCGCCTATCCTGACGCACTACTCCTGATTCGTATGGGTGATTTTTATGAGTGCTTCGATGACGACGCTCATGTGCTGTCCAGAGTATTGGGAATCGCACTAACTGCCCGCGAATCTGGCGGGGGCGCAAAAGCCCCGCTTGCCGGAATCCCACATCATTCCTTGGAAAATCACCTTGGCACTTTGATCGCTGCGGGTCTGAAGATCGCCATTGCTGAGCAAACCAGTGATCCCGCAAAATCACGCGGTCTTGTCGAACGAAAAGTAGTTCGTGTGGTAACCCCTGGCACTGTAATCGAGCCAGAGCTACTGGACCGTACGACTAACAACTATCTTGCTGCTGCGGTTTGCGAAGGCGACACCGTCGGTTTGTCGTACGTGGATATTTCGACCAGCGAGTTTGTTACATCAGAAATCAATTTTTCTGAATTTCACGATGAGTTAGCCAGACTCGCCCCTGCCGAGCTACTCGTTGATATGGGTGCAGTGAAGCTTCTCAATGAGCGGGCTGGCACGAATGTCGTAACTCGACCGTTGGATGAAACCAGACTTGATTCCGACCTTGCCCGAGCGCGATTGCTTGACCACTTCAAATCGAAGTCTTTGGAAGCCTACGGTTGCGAAGGTCTACCAATGGCAATTACCGCAGCATCGGCAGTATTAGATTTCGTAGCCGAGAACCAGTTCGGGGCAATCCCCCAACTAACTTCACTCCGTACCGAGTCTTCGTCGTCGTTCATGAAGTTGGATCAGAAGGCGATTAAAGATCTAGAGTTGTTCTCGTCGTCACATTCTGGATCAACTGGTCCAACTCTCTACTCGACCCTGAACCGTACAAAGACCGCGATGGGAGCGAGAGGTTTGCGGTCGTGGTTAACCCGTCCGCTGATGAATGTGACGCACATACGTAGCAGGCAATTGGCAGTCGAAGCTTTTAGCAACGACGCTGGTATGCGCTCACACGTGCAGGACCTCCTGTCTCAAATATCTGACCTCGAACGCCTGACTAACCGAGTTCGTACATCGACTGCGAATCCGAGAGACCTTGCTTCCCTTAGGAACGGCTTGCAGACGATCCCTGCATTGCTGGAACAGTTGCCAGAGTCGGTTCGTCCTGGCGGGGCGTTGGTCGACAAGCTGCATGCTTCCGTTGAAACGGTCGAGCTTTTGCAATCTGCGATTGCTGATGAACCATCTGTAAATGTTGGTGAAGGTGGGGCGATCCGAGAGGGATTCAGTCCTGAGCTTGACGAAGTGAGGTCTTTGTCGGGGGATGCAAGAACGAGCATTGCCTCACTCGAATCGGGTTATAAAGAATCAACCGGGATCAAAAGCTTGAAGATAGGTTACAACCGTGTCTTCGGCTACTACCTCGAAGTTTCGAAATCGAATGTCGACCTGGTTCCAGAAACCTTTGAGCGTCGCCAGACTCTCGTAAACGGCGAGCGTTTCGTTACTCCAGAACTCAAAGAGCTCGAATCTAGAATACTCACTGCCCGCGACAGGATAAGTGAAATCGAGCGTGATCTTTTCCGCAGGGTTTGCGTCGAAGTTTCAGTCCATAGCGAACGCATAATGGAAACCGCTACTGCGCTGGGTATCATCGACTGCGTCGCATCCATCGGGCAAACTGCCAGCGAGAACGGGTGGATCAAACCCGATATTGATGAATCGGGTGTTGTGGCAATCAGCGGAGGACGCCACCCTGTGGTCGAAGCATCACTTGGTCCCGGTCGCTTCGTTCCCAATGATCTTGATTTGTCGACCGACACAAAACAGGTAATGATCATCACCGGACCGAACATGTCCGGTAAATCGACCTACATCAGACAAGCTGCAGTACTCGTTTTGATGGCACAAATTGGCAGTTTTGTACCTGCAGACACAGCTCGGATTGGGATTGTTGATCGAATATTCACTCGTGCAGGGTTGTCTGACGACATTACTGGTGGCCAGTCGACTTTCATGGTCGAAATGGTCGAAACGGCATCGATTCTCAATCAGGCGACATCTCGGTCACTAGCCGTGCTTGATGAGATTGGTCGAGGCACGTCGACGTACGATGGACTGGCGATTGCCAGATCGGTTGCCGAACATATTCACAACTCTCCCCGTCTTGGGTGCAAAACCCTCTTCGCTACCCACTATCACGAGATGACTGAACTGGGTGAAACCCTCGAACGAGCACACAATCTTCGAGTCGCAGTCGCTGAAGATGATGGCGAAGTTGTGTTTCTGCACCAGATAGTCGAAGGCGGAGCAGACAAATCGTACGGTGTGCATGTCGCCAGGCTCGCGGGTATGCCGGGAGATGTGGTGAATCGAGCATGGGAGTTGTTAGATCAACTCGAAAACATGCCTGGGCGCAAAAGCGACGAGTATCAATTGCCCATGTCGTTCGGTGAGGTTCCATCACAAAACAATGAGGCTCTCGAAGACCTGCGTTCGCTGGATCTTTCCAATATGACACCGATTGAAGCTCTCAATGCACTGTTTGAGTTACAAGCAAAGGCGTTAGACGAATAACGTTCGTCTCAGTCGGTCACTCTCGCGGTAATATTCGCCCAAATCACTCGTCGCCTAACTTATTCAGAGGGAATCACGATGGACCTGGGCTTCTTCATGATGCCGTTGCACCCACCCGGCTCGAACATCGCCGACACACTTGAAGCGGACTTGGAACAGCTCGTCTATCTCGACAAACTCGGTTATTCGGAAGCTTGGATCGGAGAACACTACACGGCTGAATGGGAAAACATTCCTGCCCCCGATTTGCTTATCGCCCAGGCGTTAGGACTTACCTCACAAATCCGTTTAGGAACGGGCGTCACTTGCATGACGAACCACAACCCGTTTTCCATCGCCCATCGAATTGCTCAACTAGACCAAATGTCCAAAGGGCGCCTCATGTGGGGAGTTGGTTCGGGTGGATTCCCGGGCGATCTCAACGTCTTCGGCTTCGATCCAAAGACTGGTGACAACCGAGAAATGACTCTACAGGCTGTCGAACTCGTGCTGAAGTTGTGGGACGACCCCGTACCTGGCAGGTATCAAAGTAAATGGTGGGATTTCACCATCCCAGAACCGGAAGAGGATATTGCACTTCGGGTCCACCTAAAGCCGTACCAGGATCCTCATCCTACGATTGGAGTAGCCGGAGTCTCCCCAAAATCTGAAACTCTCACGATGGCCGGTGAACGAGGGTGGTTGCCGATGAGCATTAACTTTGTCCCTGTTCAAATGCTGGAATCACATTGGACTGCCGTCAGTGATGGAGCCGAGAAAGCTGGAAAGACCGCAGACCGGACTAACTGGAGAGTCGCCCGCGAGGTTGTGGTTGCTGAAACAACTGCTGAAGCTCGAAGACAAGCGCTTGAAGGTACTCTCGCACGCGACATGGAAGGGTATTTCCTCAAGTTGTTGCCGCGATCAAAAATGCTGGGATTGCTAAAGACCGACCCTGACATGCCAGATTCAGACGTGACGGTGGAGTATCTGGTCGACAACATATTCATTGTCGGTACACCTGAGGAAGTCACCGAAAAATTATCTGATCTAAACGAACGGACTGGTGGCTTCGGGACTTTGATGGCGATGGGGCACGAGTGGGAACCGAAGGGCTTCTGGGAAAACTCGATGGGATTGCTAAAGAGCGAGGTGATGCCAAACCTCGCCTGACACAGGTCATCTCGAGGAGAGGTTTCACCAGTCCCTTTTATGGCAGAAACTCCCAGAGACGCGTTCGCTCAATTTACGGCACAATCTTAGATATGGAACCTGGATTACTCGCGCTGCTCGGACTATTCGTCGGCGCAATCGTCAACGTCCTGGTGGATCGATTACCGCCTTACGACTATGTAGATGGAGTCCCAGCTGGAGCGAGACCTCGAAATCTTGCTAGCTGGGAATATCTCCCTTTCGCCAGTTTGGTTGGAGCGCGTCGCTCACAGCGTGTCCCGCACCGAGCGTTCAGTGTTCGGTATCCGCTAGTTGAACTTAGTACAGCTTTCTTGTTCGGGTTTGCCTGGTACCGAATCGAAGATCCAATCTGGATTCTTGTCCTGACTCTTGTTGTAATCCCAATTCTTCTCGCACTCACGTTCATCGACTTTGAAACGACGTTCCTACCGGACAAACTCGTTTTTACACTTGCCGGATTATTTCTGGCGACGAGTTTCTTTATACCTGAGCGTGAATGGTGGGAAGGATTGGCCGGAGGAGTGGTGGGATTTGCAATATTCTTCCCGCTGGCATGGCTCGGAGACCGCTTGAATCGCCCGCTAATGGGAATGGGCGATGTGAAACTTTCTGGTGCCCTGGGATTGTGGTTGGGACTGACCCCACTGCTGCTAGCTCTGTACCTCGGCGTACTGCTCGGCGGTGCAGTTGCATTGGTCGTCTACGCTGCCAGATTATTTGGATTTGATCGCGTGTTGATACCGTATGGTCCGTACCTGGTAGCTGGTGCGCTGGTTTCGTGGTTCTACCACGAGTCGATTTTCGATTGGATATCGACTCAGGTTTAGGTGAATTAAGTGCTAGATATCAAAGTAGTACAAGTGGGTGTCCTGGCTACGAATTGCTACATCCTCTCTGAAGGATCCGAGTGCGTAGTAGTCGACCCCGGTGGGGAAGTCGGAAAAATAATCTCCGCTTTGGATGATTCATCCTTGGAACCCCACACCGTCATTTCAACTCATGCTCATGCTGACCATACTGGCGCAGTTGCCCCTATGATTGACCGGTTCGACTGTAATTTCGCCATAGGCAAAGGTGATGAAGTTTCGGTTAACGAACAAATGTCATGGTTAAAGTCCATGCTTGGCGATTTCGTCGACCCACCAACTCCAACCACTATTCTCAACGATGGAGATAAAATCTCAGTCGGAGACGCTGAAATCATTGTCATCGCAACGCCCGGTCACACACCGGGGTCAATAAGCTTGCGCGTCGATGGACACGTTCTTACAGGTG
>CAYYMP010000105.1:0-6049 GCA_964472915.1 uncultured Dehalococcoidales bacterium
ACCCTGTAATGTTATCGCTGATGTAGATGAAATCACCGTGAAATATTGGTGAAAGCGGTTGGAATAAGTTCGCCCGGCGCGAAAAGCCTTCGGCCGAGGAAGTAATAGCGACTGTATTCCCCCGAAATCAAATCTCAATTTGGGATATTCAATAGGTATTGGAGCCAGCGATGTACGTAATTCGACGAGTGTACGAAGTGAAACCGGGTGCAGCGAGGCGTGTTGCAACGCTCGTAAAGCAGCAGGGCGATGTCTACCACGAATCTGGTCAAAGATCAGAAGTGCGTGTGTTCTTCAACGGCGGGACTTTGCCGGGCGAGAGCAACCGCGTTTACATGGAGTGGACTGCCGACATTATCGACTCTCCATACCGTGAGGGAAATGTGATTCCTAAGGAAACTTCTACATTTGGATCCCAAATTCGCGAGCTTGTCGAAAAGCAGTGGATCGAGTTTTACGAACTCATGGTTCCTGCAAAGATGCAGCACGAGTAGTCCATCTCCCAACAAACATACGCAACGAAAGGTTTTGATCCCACTTTGAAGATCAAAGAAATAACTGCGTTCCCAATTCGTGTCAGCCGGTCCGACGAATCAGAAGGCAAGGAACGCCCGCCTGTAATCGACTTCGGTGATTACTACGTTGATGAGAACGCGTTCACGTCGATTTATTCCAAGCATCATGAAACGACGCTTGTGAAAATCGAGACCGACACTGGAATTGTTGGCTGGGGTGAAGCTCAGTCTCCAGTGTCACCTCGCACAACGAAAGTAATCGTTGACGAGCTCGTTCGTCCCCTAGTGATGGGCAGGGATCCTTTCGATATTGAAGCGATTTGGACTCGAAATTTTGGTGCGATGCGTGAGCGCGGACACCCGACCGGTTTCTACATCGATGCTATTGCTGGAACGGACATCGCACTTTGGGACGTGGTCGGGAAAGCGACCGGCAAACCAGTGCACAAACTGGCAGGCGGAAGATACCGAGACAAGGTATTGCTTTACGCAGGCATGGGTGGGACTGACCCGGAGAAAGTCGCCGATATGGCGGAAGAACATGTTGGGTACGGCTACCAGGCGCTCAAGCTACACCTACTGCTCGATGCCGACGGAGTAGCTGAAATAGCTTCGGCTGTAAGGAATCGAGTCGGTCCGAACATCAAGCTCATGTGCGACGTTCACATGCGTCAATCCGTGACATCTGCGATCAAACTCGGCAGGGCACTTGAAAAACTCGACTTCACCTGGCTCGAATCTCCGCTTGTGCCCGATGACATACCAGGTGCGGTTGCTCTTGCAGAAGCTCTGGATATGGCAGTAGCGATCGGTGAGTGGAGCAGGACCCGATACGAAATGCGAGAAGCGTTCGAGCGGCGGGCATACGACATTGTGATGCACGATATTGCTCGAACTGGCATCACCGAAGGACACCGCATCGGGACTATCGCAGACACCTACAACATTCCAGTTGCGCCACATGTGGGTGGCGGTGGAATCTTGTCGGTGGCCGCTACAGTCGAGTATTCGGCGAGCTGTTCAAACTTCATGATCATGGAGCACAGCCATCACGCGAATCGAATCAAAAACGCGATTACCGCTGAAGACTACGATCCGCAGGACGGTTACTTCCATGTGTCTGACAAGCCTGGTCTGGGAATTGAAATCGACCAATCGCTCGTAGAAAAATACGTGTTCGAGTAATGATCACTAACCAGATCAATGTCTGAATACCAAGCGCCCTTTGTACTAGCGGTCGACATCGGAAGTTCTTCGGTTAAAGCCGGACTTTACGATGCGACTGCCCTCGCTGTTGCGGGAACGGATGTTTCAGTCGCACACGAACAGATCGTGGCGAGTGACGGTACATCGGAGGAAGATGCCGCTCAAATCCAACTAGCCGCCGAACAAGCGATCGACGGTGTGCTTGAGAAGGCAGGTGTTCACGCCGCCAGCATCGAGGCAGTCGGTTTCGATGCCATGGCAAGTACGGTCCTCGGCGTCGACAAGAATGATGATCCTGTAACCCCCGTTTACACCTATGCGGACACCCGCACCGCTCAAGATGTCGAGCAGCTAAAAGCTGAGTTAAACGTTCCTGTCATGTACGACCGGACAGGTGTGATGCAACACACCTCTTACTTGCCGGGAAGAATGAGATGGTTGCGAAGAACGAACCCTAATCTCTTTTCGAGTATTGATCGGTATCTGGATATTTCGACCTATTTGTTCACTCAGTGGTTCGGACACCGTGATGTCCATGCCAGCTATTGTGTTTCATCGTGGAGCGGACTGCTCAACAGGCGGGACCTATGCTGGGACCTAGGTTTACTCGGTCGACTTGGGATTGGCGAAGAGAATCTTCCTTCGCTGGCACCCTGGCATGAACCCGAAATCGGATTATCTGCCGATTACGCCCAGCGTTGGCAGCAACTTGCCGAGGTGCCGTTCTACCTATCGGTTGGAGATGGAGCTGCGGTTAATGTCGGCACTGGTTGCGTGAACGACGGTCGTGTTGCTCTGACCGTAGGTACCACTGGAGCTATGCGAGTCTTATCCGACAATGCAGCACCAGAAGTGCCTAATGGTCTCTGGGGTTATCGACTGGGATCCGAACACACACTTCTCGGCGGATCGTTCTCTGAAGGTGGGAACGTAATTCAATGGGCAATGAATACTCTCCGACTTCCACCGGTAGAGCAGCTCAATACAGAACTAAACAAGTTGAATCCTGCCGACCACGGCATAGATGTGCTCCCGTTCATTGCGGGAGAACGCGCTACAGGATGGTCGAATAACGCCTCCGGAATGTTCCGAGGGATTAGACAGGCGACCACTCCACTACAAATCCTCCAGGCGATTCTAGAATCGGTTTCCTATCGATTCTCTTTGGTAGCCGATTTATTGCTGCCGGGAACGAGTGCCAACTATGAAGTGGTTGCTAGTGGAGGGGCGATCCAGAACTTAAGCTGGTGGATGCAAACAATGTCCGATGTGCTTGGTGTGCCCGTGAGCGTTTCAGCTGAAGAACAGGACACGAGTAGGGGAGCAGCGATCCTCGCACTCAAAGCCCTTGGCACTTGGGAATCTCTCGATGATGTCCCGGCGAAGATCGCGCGAACTTTTGATCCACGGTCAGGTATTTCTGATGCCTATGAGGAAGCCAAAGCTCGGCAAGTGGACCTGTACAAGCGATTGCTTGGCTAACTACTCAGCAGTGCGCTGACGACCTTCGTCCGAGTGTCGATCGACTCGTTCAGCGATTATTTTCGCCATGACCGAACGGGCGTCACGGATCACCTCATCAGGTGGGGCATCTTCTTCGCGTGCCATCTCGGCTTTATCTATCCAGGACCAGAGATCTTCGAGCGCTTCTCTCAACTCGCGAGCCGTAAGCATGTTTAAGTCCGCGGTTGAGTAGTCGGGCGGGTCAGGAAAGTTATTCGACATGAATTACTAATCGCTGGCTTTCTTGACCGCGTGCCCGCCGAATCCGTTGCGCATCGCTGCCAGCATTTTGCCACCGAGCGGATCGGCCTGGCGGGATCGGAAACGCATTTGCAGCGCTGCAGTAATCACTGGTGCTGGGACCGCTAATTCAACAGAAGCATCCACCGTCCAACGCCCTTCGCCGGAATCGTCTACATAAGAGCTGAGTGATTCGAGTGTCGGCTCGTTTTCGAGTTCAACTGCCGTGAGGTCGAGCAACCACGATCGGATGACGCTGCCTCGTCGCCAGTTTTCGGCTATTGCTGCAAGATCAAGATCAAAATCTTCCTTTGCCGCGAGAAGCTCGAATCCTTCGGCATACGCTTGCATCATCCCGTATTCGATCCCGTTGTGAATCATCTTCACGTAGTGTCCTGATCCACTCGGTCCAACGTATAAATTGCCGTCCGAATCATCAGGTGCAAGTGACTTGAATATCGGACGATTTCGATCGTATGCAGCTTCTGAACCACCGACTGTCAGGCAATAGCCGTTCTGGAGCCCCCAAACGCCACCACTGGTGCCGGAGTCTAGGAAATCGATCCCTGCCGTTGCCGCATTCTCTGCTCGCTGTTGAGACTCTTTGTAGTTCGAGTTCCCTCCGTCGATGATAGTGTCGCCCTCATCCAACAGCTCGATAAGTTCCGAAATGGTCGATTCGGTGATGTCTCCTGCTGGCACCATTACCCAAACAGTTCGAGGTGCGTCGAGTTGAGCTACGACATCCGAGAGGCTCGACGCGCTCCGCGCACCTTTCGAACCGAGTGCTGCTACTGCTGACTGGTCAGGGTCATAGGCAACGACGTCATGCGAGTCATTCAGCAGGCGCTCGGTCATGTTTCCGCCCATGCGACCAAGCCCGACCATACCGAGTTTCATGTGGACATCCTTGTGATGAAAAGAGGGTTTACGCCGTCCTGATTATTGAGACCGACGATTGACTACTTCACCGAGTTTATCTGGATTGTGAACGACCCAGTTCTGATCAATCCATGAACTCGCGTCGATTGCTGATCGTGAAAAAGGTGTGCTCACACAGATCCAGCGCGTCCCTGCCGAATTTGCCGCTTTCACCCCTGTTGGGGAATCCTCAACGACAATCGCCTCATCCGCTGCAAATCCCAACCTCTTAAGAGTTTCGAGGTAGATCTCCGGGTCAGGCTTAGGCTTCGAGATTTGGTCTCTGCCAACAACAACGTCTAGATAGTCACGGACGCCTAATATTCCGAGGACTCGTTCCGCTTCATCGGTGAAAGAGGAAGTTGCCACAGCGACCTGATAGCCCTGTGCTTTTGCCGACTTGAGTAGTGAAATATTGTGCGCGTATGAGTCGGCGAGCAGATTCTCGGCTGTACCAAAATTTGCACGATATTCATCCATTCGGATTTCGTGCAGGACTCTCCACGGTTCGGAGTCTGAGCTGGGTAGGTTGGATTCAATTCCAAACTCATCAAGGATCTTGCGACAGATCATCTCGTCGGTGGCACCCACGTTTCGTTCGTATAGTTCGATTGCTCGCCGATCTGGTGCGTTGGCCCCTGTTAGGCGACCCAGGATTACTGCGTACGCCTTTGCCTTAAGGCGTTCGGTTTCAACGAGAGTTCCGTCCAGATCGAAAATGAACGCGCACACACGCGTTGAATCAGGGTTAGTCAGGTTCACTTGGGGTTATAGAACCTCGGAACGCTCTCGCATCACGGACAGTTTCGCGTACGAGTCGAGGAAAGCTTCAGATATCTCAACGACGGCTTCATCTCGATTGATTACACCTTTGTGCAAGTCGATAAGAGTGGAATAGTAAGTCCTTGGACCAAGCAGTAGTCCATCGACACCTTCAGCTGAAAAATCGACGTTGATACGGTCGTTGACCAAGTTTGGAGATTCGTCATCGGTGTCGATTTCTGCACCGGTGATCACGGCGACCTGCGACACCTTGCCGTCAACATGGGTTTGGGCAACGAGTGCCGACGTGAACATGTCGTCGTACGTTGGCTCAAATGCCCATACAGCCGGCGCAATCCCTGCGTCCTGTAACTGCTGCATTGCAGCAATCATAAGCACTGCGCGTGCTTCTTTCGTCCCGCTGTAAACCTCACGTTGACTCAATGTTGGGACGACGTCTAGTTCGATGACTAACGGCATTGATTCGAGGTATGCCTTGTCCGCAACCGCCTTCATTCGGGACAACAGGTCGGAGCGAGTCGATTCATCCCCTTCGGGGTTGAACGTTAGCCGTACTCCTGTGAAGTCGACTTTGAGATCTCGAAGTGAGCTTTCACCACTACCGGGTGTCGCGATAACGTTGAGTGACATTGCCCTGGATCGCAGGAGGATCCCTTCACCAATGTCTGTGTCTGTCCAAATGGCAATTTCTGACTTGGGTAGACCCGCTTCGATGGCGTTGGTGATTGCCTCGAATACAACTTTCTTAAAGTCAGCGGCACGTTCCCTCTCTGCCGCGGTCGGTGATGTAGAGGTCTCTAATATGTCGACGCAGAAATCCAACCGATCATCCACCGCGACGATCATCTTTGGAACGGTGCTACCGAACGAATTACTCATAT
>CAYYMP010000106.1:0-1355 GCA_964472915.1 uncultured Dehalococcoidales bacterium
GTGGTCTGAGTAGACGCGAGTTGTCATCTATTCGTCCTGTCTTTCCAGGTCAATTACGTTTTTCTAAAAGTGCGACGTGAATAGTACCGCTAGTTGCGATGGTTTAGCGCTGTTCCGTGATCGAGCGCACGATCCAATATGAACGCTGATGTAGTCAGGGCTAGGTGAGTGAACGCTTGCGGGAAGTTACCGAGCATTTCTCCCTTTGGTCCGGTCTCTTCTGAGTACAACCCAAGAGATGACGCATAACCAAGCATTCGCTCAAATAGGAACCGGGCTTCTTCAAGTCGACCCGACCGAGTCAAGGCCTCAACAAGCCAGAAAGTACACATGCTGAATGTGCCTTCTTCTCCTTCGAGCCCATCCTCTGCTTCTTCCGGGTCGTATCGGAATACGAGCGAGTCCCTAGTAAGGGTGTTCTCGATGAGCTCAAGCGTCGAGATCATCCTTGGATCACGTGGTGAAAGTGCTCCAATGTTTAGGAGCTGCAGTAGCGCAGCATCAACCACGTTTGAACCGTACGACTGAGTAAAGCTTTTCAGCTCTTCATTCCAACCTTCGTCCATGATTTCGTGGAAAATCTGGTCTCGAGATGAAATCCAAAGCTCACGATTTGCTGGAAACGATCTTTCATCCGCAAGCTTCAGGCCTTTAGCAAGGGCGTTCCATGCCATGATTTTCGAATGGACAAAGTGTCGTCGGCCACCTCTGACTTCCCAGATCCCTTCGTCAGGTTCCTGCCAGTTTGAGGAGACCCAGTCGAGGATTCCAGAAAGCGAATTCCACATGTCGAATGAAATCGGCCACCCGGCACGGTTGTAGATGTAAACCGACTCCATCAATTCACCGTAAATATCGAGCTGGAACTGGTTGTACGCTCCGTTGCCGACTCGAACCGGCTTCGAATCCCGGTAGCCGGGCATGTGATCAAGCTCTCGCTCGTCGAGCTCGTGATCACCCCAAATGCTGTACATCACCTGGAGAGGACGCCCGTCAACAGTGTGCTGCTCTCGAGTCCTTGCACCTAGCCATCGCATAAACCCACGGGCTTCGTCGACGTAGCCCATTCGCATGAACGCATCAATGGTGAGCGCTGCATCCCGAATCCAGCAATACCGGTAGTCCCAGTTCCGAACACCACCAATGTCCTCGGGAAGGGACGTAGTGGGAGCAGCGATGATGGCACCGCTCGGAGCGAACGTGAGTAACTTAAGCGCCAGGAGTGATCGAACCACTTCTTCTCGCCAACGTCCCTGGTACGTGCATTTACCGACCCAGTTACGCCAGTACTCGACTGTGTCTCGGAACATGCCATCTGCGTCATTACTGCTAATCAGTTCAGGAGAATGTTCAGG
>CAYYMP010000106.1:1455-6049 GCA_964472915.1 uncultured Dehalococcoidales bacterium
CCGTGAACTGGCATGAAGTCGGTTACTTGAGCGGCAGAATCGGAACTCCCGAACCGTGTGATCAAAACGTTGGTTTCAGGGAAGTACATCTGACGGTTGTCGACAGAATCGGCAGCACTAATCCTGAAATAACCACCACGGTCGTCATCAACAAGCTTGCTGAAGATCGAAGGCGAATCGAAGTAAGGCAAGCAAAGCCAGTCTATTGAACCATCGTCTCCGACCAACGCGGCGGAGTGCATGTTCCCGATCAACCCGTATTCTTCGATGCGCTTGAAAGTCATTAATTTCTGAATTCTTTGAATTGCATCAAAAATTTTGCGGGCGGGTATCTGTTAGCGCAATATCTGGTCGACCAAAGATGATCCTTTGGAATTCATCAGATTCTGTCCGCGAATATTCGTGTGGTACGCTCGATCCATCCACTTTAGATGGGAGACCAATTCCACATGGGTCGAACGATCCTCGTTTCTAATCGCCTTCCGATCACGATTAGTGAATCGAACGGTGAACAAGAATTCACCCGGAGTTCTGGTGGCCTCGTCGCCGGCCTCGACCCTCTCCACCAGCAGTCGGAAGGCATCTGGATTGGCTACCCCGGAATCAATGCTGACGAGTCGCTTTCTAGCAAACTCAACGAACAGCGTTTGATACCGGTCAACATCCCCGAATCGGACTATTCGAGTTACTACGAAGGCTTTTCTAACGGAGCTATATGGCCTCTTTTTCACTACCTCGTTGAGAACTGCTCATTTGTTCCCGCGGAATTTGAAGCCTACAAGCGAGTAAACCGCCTGTTCGCCGACGTCGTTTTAGCAAACGCTGAACCCGGCGACACCATCTGGATTCATGACTACCAATTGCTTCTGGTGCCAAGAATGATTCGAGAGGCTCTTCCAGATGCCAGAATCGGATTTTTCCTGCACATCCCATTCCCTTCATCAGAGGTATTGCGAATCATCCCGCAAAGGGAAGAAATCCTTCGAGGGCTACTTGGGGCTGATCTGATCGGGGTCCACACCTACGAATACGCCGATCACCTTTCACGATCATTCAGACGCGTTCTGGGTCTCGAAGCCCGCGGCGGATCAGTGAATGTTTCCGGTCGCAAAGTCAGGATCGAAGCACACCCGCTCGGGATCGATGTCGATTCACAGCGAGCCAACGCGTTCAGTGAAGAGGCCGACCGAATTCTTACTCGTTATCAGCGCAGCATGGGTGACAGACAGGTGATTCTTGGCGTCGATCGCCTCGACTACACAAAGGGGTTACCTGCAAAGCTTCGTGCATATAAAAGACTCCTTGAGCGAGAGCCCCGCTGGCGCGAAGGTGCAGTCCTCATTCAGGTCGCGGTGCCATCTCGTGAAGCGATCGAAAGTTACCGGGACCAGAAATCAGAAGTTGAACAACTAGTTGGCGAAATCAATGGACTTTACGGCGGTCCAGGTCGAACTCCAGTCCAGTACATCTACGGATCTGTCTCACCTGCCGAACTAGGGGCTTTGTACCGCCTGGCAGACATCGCCCTAATCTCACCGGTGAGAGATGGCCTGAACCTTGTAGCCAAGGAGTATGTAGCGTGTCGCGATGATGGCGGCGGTGTGCTGATGATTTCCGAGTTTGCAGGTGCAGCTTCTGAATTAGGTGAGGCTCTTCGCATCAACCCGTGGGACACCGAAGGAATCGCCGACCAAATCGACCGTGCCTTGGACATGGGATTTGGCGAACGTAATGAACGAATGAGCCCGATGCACCGCAGAGTCGTAGAGAACGATGTTCACAGGTGGGTCGAACGTTTTATCAGGTCGCTAAATGCGCAGGACGATCAAATCTCATCCACTCCACCAATGCTGCGATCGAATGTCCTCGCGAACACAATTCAAGGACCATTCAACGCTTCGAAAAACGCGCTAGTCATGCTTGATTACGACGGCTCGCTCAGGGAGTTCACTCCCAGGTACGAAGATGCCGTTCCTACCGATGAAATACTTAGTCTGCTTGAAAACCTCGCTCATTTCGACGGCGTCGACGTGTTCATCAACAGTGGTAGAGATCGAGTAACTCTCGGTGAATGGTTTGGCGGCAAAGGAATTTCACTCATCGCTGAACACGGTTCATGGGTGATGTATGCCGGACAGAACGAATGGACACGGCTTGGACCACCACCTGATCTTTCGTGGAAATCTCAGGCGAAAAAGATCTTGAACGAGTACGTAAACCGAACTCCGAATTCAAGAATTGAAGAGAAATCGTCCTCTCTCGTCTGGCATTTCAGGGAATCAGAAGACGATATTGGCGAGTGGCAATCGCTAGATCTCACGACTCATCTAGAAAACACGTTGGCAGCTGCTCCCGTGGAAATCCTCACTGGTTCAAAAATCGTTGAAATCAGGCAACACGGCCTCGACAAGGGACGTGCTTATGATTTCGTCGAAGATGAACGCGGTCCATTCGACTTCGTTCTGGCAACCGGTGACGATCGCACCGACGAAGACTTGTTCGAAAGATTGAGCGAAGATGCGTTCTCGATCCACGTCGGTAGCGGCGGTTCGCTCGCGACGTCTTCACTCAGTTCACCAGCTTCGGTTCGGCGTTTGCTGAACTTGCTGATCGAATCTCGCTCATAACAGTTGGAGCACCGAGGCAATACAATTTGCCGACATATATCTCCGAGTCGGATCCGAACTGAGGGCTGAAATGAAAATCACCGATATTAAGTCGCATGTCGTTATGCCGATTCCAGGTTTGGCATGGCTGTTCGTAGAAGTCGAAACCGACGAAGGCATTAGTGGACTAGGGGAGTGCACCGATTACGCCGTAAACAGTCACCTCGTTCGAGGCTTGGAAGCGATCAAGCCTCTCGTAATCGGCTCAGACCCGAAAAACATCGAGGAAATCTGGCAGCGAATATTCCACGTCAATTCCGACCTGAACGGTCGCGGCTACATTTCTCATCTGATTAGTGCAATTGATATCGCGCTATGGGACATCAAGGGCAAAGTGCTTGGGGCACCTATCTATGATCTGCTCGGCGGTCCACTTCGAGAAAGTGTTCCCCTATACACGCACGTACGTGATTTAAGTACCGGCAACGGAATCGACTCTATGGTCGAAGAAGCAAAGTTAACCGTCGCCGCTGGTTACGAGGCAATCAAAACCGATCCGTTCCCAAGTCGCCGTACGATGGGTCAAGCCCACTACGGTGCGAACATGGTCGAACGCATGGAGCCGAAAGCGCTCGCCGATGCTGTTGAGTGGATGGAAGCCCTTCGAGAAGCCGTTGGACCCGACTACGAAATTCTTGTCGATGCTCACGCACGAATGGACGTTGCATCTGCAATCAAAGCCGCAAACGCTATCGAACACGTCGACCTCGTCTGGTTCGAGGAACCAACTCACGTAGAAAACCATAACGCTCTCAGGCAGATTCGAGAGAACACGAACGTTCCGTTATGTGTTGGTGAACGCCACTTCACACGTTGGGACTACGACGAGATCCTCAGGGATCGCCTCGTCGACTACATCATGCCCGACATCGCCTGGTGCGGTGGTGTGAGCGAAATACGCCGAATCGCTTCCATGGCTGAAATCCAGTACATCAACGTCAGCCCGCATGATGCACTCGGGCCGGTCGCAATTGCGGCCTCGTTCCAGGCTTCAATGGCAATTCCTAACCTGTACCGAGAAGAGTGCCTACACACGTGGTTCCCAACCTTCGAGAAAATCATCAACCCGATGTTCGACGTGCGCAATGGTTCTATCTATCCGAACGGCAAACCTGGTCTTGGAATTGAGCTGATTCCTGAGGCGATCGAAGAGTTCAAAATCGACGTTGATTCACCGGAAGCACAACCTGGTTGGTGGAACAACGCTAATCAGGCGACCGGTCAATGGGCAACCCCTGATCGCGACTAGACCTCATTCGTAGAACCTCACACACAATTCACCTTGTTTCACGCGCCGAATCTTGCCCCTCGGTTATGGTTTGCCAACTTTTAGAGTTCAAACGCGCCTCGCTTGATAGGAGTACCAAATGGGTGACCAAAAGAAATTTCTGCTGACGGAAAACGATATTCCAAAGCAGTGGTACAACATCCAGGCCGACCTTCCAAATCCAGTCGATCCGGCGCTTCACCCTGGAACCGGACAACCTGCTGGACCTGATGACTTCGCACCTCTGTTCCCGATGGAACTGATCATGCAAGAAGTAAGCCAGGATCGTTGGATCGATATTCCCGATCCTGTGCGTGAGATGTACCGAATGTGGCGTCCAACTCCGCTCATTCGGGCGACAGGCCTCGAGAAAGCTCTCGGTACGCCCGCAAAGATTTACTACAAGTACGAAGGCGTAAGCCCGGTCGGTAGCCACAAACCAAACACCGCGGTTGCTCAGGCCTATTACAACAAGATGGAAGGTACGAAGCGAATCGCAACCGAAACCGGTGCAGGACAGTGGGGTAGTGCTCTAGCTTTCGCCTGCAAGCAGTTCGATGTTGAAGCGAAGGTCTACATGGTCAAAGCCAGCTTTGATCAAAAACCCTATCGCAAGTCGATGATGCAAGCGTTTGGTGGAACCGTCACTGCAAGTCCAAGC
>CAYYMP010000107.1:0-5925 GCA_964472915.1 uncultured Dehalococcoidales bacterium
CGACAAATCCGTTGATGGCCTCGATGTTCTGCTTCACGATGTCCATTCCGACACCACGTCCAGAAACCTCAGTTGCCTGCTCTTTAGTCGAAGCACCCGGCATGAAAATTAGATCTACCGCCTCTGTGTCTGACAATCGTGAAGCGGTTTCTTCTGTAATGAGGCCTTTCTCAATGAATGCGGCCTTTACCTTCTCAGGATCGATACCAGCTCCGTCATCTTTTACTTCGATGACGATGTGGTTCTGCTCCTGGTAGGCAGAAAGAGTGATGCTTCCGGTTTCAGACTTCCCTGCGGCAGCTCGGTCCGCGCGGTTCTCAAGACCGTGGTCGAGTGCGTTGCGAAGCATGTGAACCAGCGGGTCTCGAACTTTCTCGATAACTGTGCGGTCAATTTCGGTGTCGCCACCCTCAACCTGGAAGTCGATTGGCTTGTCGAGCGATCGAGACAGGTCACGCATCATTCGTGGGAAGGACGAGAAAACTATTCCAATTGGCAGCATTCGAACCTTCATGAAGTCTTCCTGCAAGTCGTCGACAACTTTTACGACGTGAGAAGAGGTTTTACCGAGCGAGTCAATCAAATCATCGGACTTGTACTTTGCCGACAGTGATCGACCGATCTGTTGCAGTCGAGTCCTGTCGATGACGAGCTCTCCGATCAGATTCATAAGGTGATCGAGTCGCTCAACATCAATACGTACAGTCTGGTTTGCGTTCGAACGCGGGCGAGATTCTGCTCCAGGAGCAGTCTTGGATTCACTTTCTGAATCCGGAGTTGAAGCTGCCACCGGAGCCGACTTTTCAGCGTCGGGATTGAATGGCGCAACTTCTACGTTGCCAATGTCCTGAACACCTTCGGCGAGTTTCTGAATATCTTCAGGAGACTTGTCGGTGCCAATTACCGCGTGGAAAGTGGCTCCGTTCTCCTGTGCCTGAATTTGCTCCAGAGTTGGAACACTCGCGATGAATCGTGTTGAGTCCTGAAACTCGGTAACGAGCTGGAAGAGACGGATCGAAGCGAATGTTTGATCGCCAACGACTTCAGCGTGTAGATCAAATACGGTCTGAGCAGCGTTGAGTGCAGCCTGCACTTCAGCGAGAGCAGCGTCGTCGAGTTCTGCGGATGCCGCTGTCTCACTGCCGGAGTCATTAGTAGCTGCGGCCATGCCTGCGGAGGCTTCCAATTCAGCAACCAGGGATTCGAAGTCAACTTCGACTCCCTGTTCGTCGATCAACTCGTCTGTGAGTACCCGCAGTGCGTCAAGAGAATGGAGAAGTGCATCGATTACTTCAGGAGTAACTTCAACTTCGTGGTTGTGGAGTTTGTCGAGCAATGACTCCATGGCGTGAGCGACTTCAGTCATCGCTGTGTAGCCGAGCATTGCCGACGATCCTTTGAGGGTGTGAGCAGCACGGAAGATACCGGCGAGTCCCTCGTCGGTAATTTCTTTTTCAAGACGAATTACTTCGTCATCAAGCAGTTGAAGTTGTTCTTCTGCCTCTTCGAGGAATACTTTTAGATCCTCAGAAGTGATGTCTTCCGCGAGTTGCAATGTGCCCTGCGCTTTCGCTTGACCACAATCGGAGACATGGCTGGATTAACGCACCAGCTTACGTGCCACGGTTTGTGATTTACCCCATTGATGTGTTGGCCAGGAATAACCCGAGGTTTTGCCCCTCCATCGAGTCATCCCACACACATCACTGTTCAAGTAAACGTCCGCCGGGCATCAGAAACATCGGGAATTAACCGTGAGAGGCTTGCGGAAATCCGCGAGTAACTAACCTCAATAAGAATTGAGTGTGAAATGTCCTGACAGGGTTGTCGGGATACGCGGTGGGGATGCGGTTCAGTTCAGAATCGTTGTGATTCTTTTACAGTGAGCCGTCAATGACCATATCGATGACTGCTGGCTTGCCTGAATCGATCGCGGTGTTTATCGCGGAATCGATATCTGCTGGGTCTTCGACTCGAACACCATGCATGCCATAAGCGTTTGCCTGTGCTGCGAAGTCAATTGGGTGCGGGAAGTCCATTGCAAAGTATGAATCGGGTTGCTCTAACGAATTCAACCGGTGGTAATGGTTCATATTCACTTTAAGCACGCGGTAGGAAGCGTTATTACAGATAACGAACACTGCAGGAATATCTGAGTTCACTGCGGTCCACAACGCTTGAACGGTCATGATCGCACTACCGTCACCTATCACGCCGATGGCTGGTTGATCTGGCAGCCCTAGCTTGACGCCCATGACTGCGCCCATGCCCCATCCAATCGCTTGTCCTCTGCATCCGTAGTAGTTACCTGGAGTAGATGGTGCTAGAGCGTCGAAAAGGTGCCCGCCTGTACTTACCGAGTCGTTGAACACGGCGGAGTTTTCTGGCAGTGCTTTTGCTAGTTGGTCAACCATCATTGCAGGTGACATCGGACGACCTTTAGCGGAATGACCAGTCAGTTCTCGGAATGCTTCAACTCGAGCGGCGCTCTCTACCGCCGCCTCACGGCTGCGGACCGCTGCAACCTCAACTTGCGAGCCGTTGAGAGACGAGGACAACGCTTCTGAGAGTTGGACCAGCGCAACGCCTGGTGCGGCGAGGATCCCTAGATCAGTCGGCTCTGAACGACCAATTGCGTTTGAATTGATATCAATGTGAATGAGCTTGGCATCATCTGCGATGAACTGCCCGGGCTGGTAGAAGAAATCTTCGAACACAGGGCACCCGACTGCCAGCACAACATCTGCCGCTTTGACCGCAGCAACTGCTTCGGCTGTACGCATGTTCAAGTTGCCTTGCCATAACGGGTGATTTGCAGGGAAGTTAACTGAGGTAGAGCCGTGTCCGTAAGCTCGCATCCCTGCTAGTTCAGCGACTTTGACTGCTGCGTCGGTACCACCTGTGTCAGCAACCCTGTCACCAACAATCAGTATTGGACGTTCTGCAGTCGCGATGAGTTCGCACGCACTTTCGATAGAACTTGGGTCGGCCGATGGCAGAATATTCACTTCGGACGAAGGAATCAAGTCTACGTCTGCCACATCATCAAATGCGTTTGCTGACATTGCGACGAAGGTTGGCCCAGTCGGCGCTGTTCGAGCCTCCTGGAACGCGCGACGAATTACGGAAGGTACCTGCTCGGCGTGAGTAATCTCTGTGCTCCACTTAGCGTACGGTCGCGCCATGTCGGCGAGGTCTGAACGACCCGGCGCGAGTTTTCGGATGTCTTTGTTTCCGGCAGTCATAACCATTGGTGTGCCGCCGTACAACTGGTCGATCATTAGTGAAAGACCATTCGACATACCGTTGTCGATGTGAAGGCTGACGAGCGGGACTTTGCCGGTTGAGCGGGCATAACCTTCAGCCAACCCAACAGCGACACCCTCTTGGAGAACCAGCACGTACTCGATCGACGGATACTGATCCATCACGGCCATCATTGGCGCTTCGCTCGTACCAGGGTTACCGAACATGTAGCTCACGCCCTCGGATTCAAACATTTTGAGAAGGGCGTGCTTACCCGCGATCTGTACCAATTTTCGTTCCTCAGTGTCGGTGCTTGATGTCCTGTGGAATAGACGGGCAGAGTTTAGTCGCCCGATGCGAGCTCGATAAGTACCCGCCGGAGCTTATCTGCGACGATTTCGACTTCACCGTCTTGCAAGTTGAGTGGATCAATCCACATTAGGCTTGGCGGATCACGGTAGTCGGATGCCGCGTAGATTCTGGGTTGCTCCTCCTTGAGAACGTCGCAAACCTCGAGGTACCCCGGGCCTCGCCAATCATCGGTGAACTCGATGACAGCGTGCGGGATGTAGTGGTCGTAGTCGTGTCTGACCTCGGTTGATATTCCGGGAACTTCCGCCAATTGATCGACAACGAAGTTCATTTGTCGGCGGTAGTTTTCTGTCTCTTGTTTCTCATCAATCGACACGAACTCTTCAAGTGCCGCTAGCAAACCGGCTACTTCTTCTTTCGATACTTTTTGAGCGCGCGTCACCCCGGGATTCGGTGCATTGTTTAAACGGGCATATTCGATCCACTTGGGATCACCGACGAGGAACCCTGTACTTTGCGGCCCGCGTACTGCCTTGCCCCCAGAGAAACTGACAAGATCTGCTCCTTGCGAAGTGAACTTCGTCAGGTTTTCCCGTGGGGGGAGCATCGAAGCAGCATCCGCCAACACTGGCAAGCCGTGCGAGTGTGCGAGTTTTGACAGCTCGTCTAAGGGGACATTCCCCCGGTTCTTAAAAGGAGACTCAAGATGGACGAAACCGACGGTCTTGTCGTTAATCGCCTGTTCCAACTGGTGCAGGTCACATCCTTCTGGAGATCCGACTTCGACGAATCGGGCTCCTGACGCAAGGTACAAATGGTCGTAAATAAACCGATGGCTCTTTTGGATTATGAGCTCGTTCGGCAATCCATCAGTTATTGGGAGCTTCTGGATTAATTCAGGGTCGTCCTTTGCGATTGCCGCAGCCGACTGAACGACCAGACCCCCAGAAGCACCAGAAGTTATGGTCGCCGCCTGATTGCCAGTAAGTTCAGCGATTACTTCCCCTGCTGCGAGCAACAGCTCGTCGATCTGAACGAAGCTCTCGCTCATTGCATTCATGGCGGCAAGTGCTGATTCTCTTGGTCGTGAGCCGCTGTGCTTGGTGTTTGGTCCTCCAGCGTTGATCACCGGGACGATTCCCAGACTATCGTTGATGGATTTCGCAGAAGAGAAGTCGATCACAGCACCGCCGAGATTCATTACATTAGAGGAAAGACCGCAGAATTATCAGACGCGGGCATATTACACAGACCTGACCGGAATTGGTCAGTCACCTGCCTCAGGCGATAAGGTCCGATTTTCTTCGGGAGCGGTCGCCCCAATTGGCCCAGCTTCCATCTCTGGCCACGCAGGGATCAACTGGTGTCGAGTTGGCTCGAGCAGAGCTATGCCGACTGCACCGGCGAGACTGAAAGCTGCCGAAAGTCCAATCGCCCACGCGTAAGTTCCTGTTATGTCGAACACCAGTCCGGGAATCGCCCCACCAAGAGCCATGCCGAGCCCTGCACCGAGCAGTTGCCAACCGTAGGTAGTACCGATTGGAAAATGCCCAAAGTACTGACGATTCACGACTGGGAACGCCGTGCCTTCACCGCCGTATGGAATCGACCAGAGGACAGCGAAAACGTAGAAGTCCAATGCTGAATCGGCAGTGAACAACAGGAACACGCCGACCCCCTGACCGAAGAACGATAGGAACATGACGGTTTTTGCCGAGAACTTGTCGGAAAGGATTGGTGTGATGAATCTCGTAGAAACGCTGATCACCGAGATCGTCGTCAGGACACCAGCGGCAGTAAGTGGCCCTACTCCCTTGTTAATTGCCATCGGGATGATTCCGACGAGAATAACCGCGTGCCCTACGCACCCTAGGAAATGAATATTGATCAGGTTCCAGAACGCGTTGGTTTTGTAGACGAACCGTTGAAACTCTTTTTGAGTGGAAACAAACACGCTGCCTTCGGTCACCAGGGGTTTGTCGTTTGTAAGCGTGCCGTAGGCGATGCGGTTGGCGTCTTCAGGTGTGTTGCGGAAATAGATAAGCACGAAAGCGAGAATCCCTGTGCCGACAACACCGACAATAACGAATGCACTGCTCCAGCCAACTGTTTCAAATAGCACCGCTAGCACTTGAACAACAAGTGCTGGACCCAGGCTCCAAGAGACCATCATGATTCCGGTTCCGAGTCCCAAATGCCTTCTGAACCAGGCAGCGACCGCTGGTACCACCGGGACCAATAGCAACGCCTGGGCTATCCCGAATACCGTGCCGTATGCGACATAAAGTTCCCAGATCGCTGACGTTTGGGAGGTCCACATCATGCCGATAAAGAACAGTGCAGTTCCCACCGCCATGGTCTTTCGTG
>CAYYMP010000108.1:0-5824 GCA_964472915.1 uncultured Dehalococcoidales bacterium
GGCGGAGGTCTGCAAAACCTCTATTCGGCGGTTCGAATCCGCCCGTCGCCTCCATTTTTTCTTTCACAGATAACCCCATCCACCCCGCTCGTTGCTTGAAAAGCTTTCGCAGGGGATTGTCCTGATGCGGTTTGCGTTTGTTGATGACTTTGTTCCGGCAGTTGTGGTTGGTGATCGGGTTATTGATGTTTCCGATTTGCTCGAATCGATTTCACGGTTGCGTCCTCAAGATGTGTTCACCGGTCTGATCACGCGGTGGGACGAGTTTGCTTCGAAACTCGAAGCTGCTGCACAACAACGTGATGAACGAGAAGCTAACAGGAACTAAGATCTCTAGTCATTCGCTCGTTCCGCGTGAAGAGAATCAGGAACACGCGTGGCTTCGTTATTTCGCGATCGTGACGTAGTCACTCAGCTTGGATTCTCCTATCCCTAACCCTTTCCAGTCCGGAAAGGGAAATCCGCTAGCGGAGTCGAAGTCTCCCTGTCTAATCCCACGATTCATGGGAGAACGGTCAGCTATCGTTGATCCGTCATCCTGAACCTGCCTGCCCTGAGCCTGTCGAACGGGTCGAAGAATCGAACGCGCTAAACAGCTTCCCAATCTGGGTGCAGGTCTGCCTTCACAGCATCCATGTCGAGGTCGTGCCCAAGCCCTGGCTTGCCGTTCAGGATCAGTTTGTTGCCTTGCCAGTTGAAAGGTTCGGTCATGTATCGGTCGTACGCCGGCTTGAAGTCGAGGGCATGCTCAAGTCGGTAGAAGTTCGGAGTGCTCATCGACACATGAGCACCGCCAAGAATCTGACCACAGCCTTGCGCATTGTGCGGACTAATCGGGATGTAGTACGTCTCAGCCATCGTGGCGATCTTCTTCAACTCTGAAATTCCACCGGTCCATGTCACGTCAGGCATGATGTAGTCGGTTAGACCTTCGTGAAGAACAGCGGCGTAGTCCCACCGGGTAAACAATCGTTCGCCAACACACATTGGTGCGCGAAGTTGTTTTCTAACTGAACGTAGTCCGTCCACTCCTTCGGGGGGAAGAGGCTCTTCGAACCACCCGATTTGCGACTCGTCGAACAGCCGGTTCCCGAGTCGTACTGCCGCTGGAATGTTGTAGTGACCATGAGCATCGATCAGGATTTCAACATCTGGGCCAACCGCTTCACGAACGGCAAGTGTGATATCGCAGCCAAGGTTTTCACCTTCAGCTGAAATTTGTCCGTCCTGATACATCGTGTGGAACGGCTGCATTTCCAGGAACGGGTCCATCTTCATGGCATCGTGGCCTTCTGCAACCGTTCGTTTTGCAGCAGCAGCATATTCCTCTGGAGTGCTGCAACCACCGAACCATGCATTGGCATACATGCGGATGTCGTCTCGCATTTTTCCGCCGAGGAGATCGTAAACAGGTCGCCCGGTCGCCTTGCCCTTGATGTCCCACAGAGCAATATCGATTCCGCTAATTATCGTTGTTGGGAATCCGCGTGAACCCATGTAGGTGTAGCGACGGAAAAGCTTTTGCCAGAGCCGTTCAATGTCAGCAGGGTCTTCACCAACAAGAGCTTCTCGAACGGCTTTTACACCGGCTCCAGTAAGCAGAGAACCGTGACGGGGTGTGCTTGATGATTCACCCCACCCGGTGATTCCTTCATCTGTTTCGATCGTGACGAATGTCCACTGCCACTCACCCTGGTACTGACCAAGCCCACCTAGATCTGGGACAACAACCCATGCGTCGACGTTTGTGATTTTCACGAAAATTCTCCAAGATGTGCGGCGTGTTAACTGAACATCCCGACTTTACTTCACAGACCATTCAAATTCACCTGCGTGTCGTGAATAAATCGAGGTGAAGTTTTTCTGACTCAGGAGGTAGCGATGGAATCCCAGGATCTTCTTAAAGATGCCTATTCGCACATCAATAGAATCGTTCATCAGGCTGCAGATGGTCTTTCAGAGAAGCAACTGACCTACCGACCTGAAGAGGGCTCCAACTCGATCGCATGGTTGGTGTGGCACTTGACCCGTATTCAGGACAGTCACCTTTCGCCTGTCACCCAACTGTCAGAGTCGTGGTTAACCGAAGGCTGGTCGGAGAAGTTCGAGATGCCTGACGACGAGACGGTTGGGCAGGGCGATGGTCCGGTCGAGGTTGCCGCAATGCGTCCAGGAGTCGAACTGCTACTCGGGTATCACGATCGAGTAGCGGAGCGAACACTCGGATACCTCGAAAAAGTAGATGCCAACGAGCTCGAACGCATCGTCGATACGAACTACGACCCGCATGTGAAAGCCGGTGTTCGACTGGTAAGTGTCATTCAGGACAACATGCAGCACGCAGGGCAAGCGCGTTACTTACGCGGAATGATCGAGCGTTTAGGCATTTGATCTTCGACATGCTCAACGCAACTGGCAGGCAAACAACCTCAACAAAAAGCTGTTTCTGCTCCCATATTCGAGTTCCCGACCGCAGTGGAGGGACCTTCGGTGGTGGAGCGGGGCATCATAGCTAGATGACCATCAACGGCTGCACAACAACCAAAATTTTCTGCCGCGAGAACTGCCCTCAGGGGCGACGCACTAAACCCGAGAATAGGGTGCACTTCGCATCGATTGGTGAGGCAAAACAGGCTGGCTTCCGAGCGTGTTTAGTATGCAAACCGACATCACCCGCGGATGGGCGGCCCTGGAGAGCGAAAGACAGCTAGACCCGGCATTGCTCGGAGTTGCCGCGCTGAGAGTCTCTAGAGATGACTGTTACCTATGCTCAGTTACCTGCCCTGTATAGGCATCAACTAAAACGAGTGGCGCTGAACATTTCCATGTCGTACTTCGAGCGACCGTCAAGTGCGAGATCGGCAAGGATTTCGCCCATTACCGGAGCGAACTTGAATCCGTGACCGGAACACGCACTACCGATGATCACGTTCGGTTCACCGGGATGGAAATCGATCACGAAATTCAGATCGGGAGTGTTTGTGTACATGCATACCGCACTGTCCAGAACCTTGCCGTCAAGATCAGGAATGAACCGCCTGATGTGTTCGAAAATCTTGTCGTGGTCTTCCTGCGTGGTCTCGCGACTAACCGTTTCTGGCGTAGTTGGAGTTCCGTGGTGGTCTAGCGCAACTTTCACGCCAGTTCCGTAATCCGCTTGCATGTATAGCGGAAATTTTTCTTCAATTTCGAACGACGCGTTCGGGAAGTTGCCCGCCCTGAAAAATATGTGGTTGGCTTTCGGCTCAAGCATCCACAGAGAAACTCGTTCTACTTCGAACGGAATCTCTGCGTCACCAAGTAACCCCGGAGCCCATACACCTGCTGTAACGATCAGACGATCTGCCTCAATTGAACCATCTGAGGTATTCACCGTTACACCGGACTCTGTTGCTTCCCAACCAGTCACCTGGGTGTTGTAACGAAGATCAGCACCTGCACGTTCGGCAAGAATCAGTTGAGCTCCAACAGCTACTTCCGGGAATATCGCACCAGAGTTTGGATCCCAGATAGCTTCCCAGCCGTCAGGAATCAGGAACGAAGGGTACTTCTTACGAACTTCTTCAGGGGTAAGTGAATGGATTTCAACATCTTCAGCTTCGCTCGCAACCTTCATGCCGGTCATTGCTCGCCCCGTCGGTGGTCCCATAAAAAGACCACCGGTTACATCGAATGAAGGCTCGGTGAAATCCCTGTTCAACTCGTGCCATAGTTCAAACGATCGTCGCAGCAGGGGGACGTAGTTCGGTCCTTCTTTGTACGCCATTCGCAAGATGCGTGACGGACCATGTGAAGAGCCCATCGAGTGCGGTGGATGAAACTGGTCAAGGCCAATTACATCGACCTCGCGCAAAGCCAGCCGATAGGCAGCTGAACTGCCATGCGCTCCCAGACCGAGGACTACAACGCGAGGCTTTGCCATCGAATCCCTGCTCTCGTCTAAATGTTCCAGGTATGGCTGACTGTTTTCACCGTTGGTGAAATATTTTCAGCGAGATCCATGATCGACTGGAAAACTTCGTCGTGAATTGGTCGGGCTACCCATTCGAGCCGAAGCTCTTCCGATTCCCAGTAGGAAACGACCTCGATGTCTTCAGAGTCCTCGTCTCCGAAAGGAGTAAGCATTGCTGCCTGAACGAATCCGGGTTGCTCTGCCATCGTGTCGATCCAAGGATCGACAATTGCAGCCCTGAGTTCTTCGCTTTTGCCTACTTTGGGAGTCAGGTAAACGTGCAGGGTGATCATGAAGAATCTCCTAAGAAATGCTGCGACCCGGAATGTTCACCCGAATCCTGTAAAGCGAAGTTGAAGCAGTCATATAGAACGTTTTAAGGTCGTCATCACCCCAGGTGAAGTTGGCGACAACTTCCGGGACTCGAATAACTCCAAGGTTTGTTCCGTCTGGTGCGTAAACATGAACACCACCTGGCCCAGCCGTGAAGAGATTTCCGGCACTGTCGATCTTCATGCCATCGCAGGCACCTTCGCCTTCACCTTCCGGTACGGCCCAAACATCACCGCCTGTGATGGTTCCATCAGGCTGAACTTCGAATTCTCTGACGTGACCTTTATCTGTGTCGTTGATGTAGAGCTTACTTTCGTCGAGCGAAAAAGTGAGACCGTTGGGTTGGTCGAAATCAGAAGCCAGCAGGGTCAATTCACCCGACTCTGGATCCAATCGGTAGACACCCTGGAAATCCATGTCCTGATCGCGCAGAAGACCAAAAACATGCATCCGACCGTAAGTCGGGTCGGAAAAGTAAATCGAACCGTCTGATTTCACGATTACGTCGTTGGGACTGTTTAGTTCCTGCCCGTTATAGTGCGATGCAAGAACAGTGATCGTGCCGTCGTTTTCTTCACGGGTAAGAGTGCTCGAAGCGTGCTCGCAAGAAATCAGCCGACCTTCGAGATCAAAGTAGTGACCGTTCTGCTTATTGCTAGGCTGGCGGAACGTTGTGACTCCATCTGCTTTAGACCATTTTCGGACGATATCGCCCGGCATGTCACTGAAGATTAGTTCTTTTGAACGAGCATCCCACATTGCACCTTCAGTGAATATGAATCCGGTCGCAACTTGCTCCAACTCTGCAGAGCTATCGATGACTGCGGAGAACCCCGCATCGCGTACTTCAACAGACATTTACCTTCTCCGTAATCTACTTCCGAAGCAGCCAGTCGACCGCGTTAGTGATTAGCTTCTGAACTGGAGGTTGTTGTAAAACGGACAACCGGTGACCGTTTGCAAGGTAAGCGACCCGTCCTTTTCCGTACTCATGAGAGAAACCGGATGCCGATTGTTTACCGTCTTTACCTCGACTTACTGAGAAAAGATCGACTCGATCGTTGTCGAACCAGATGAAGTGCTGCTCATCCTCAATTTCGTAATCATCCACACCTTTGGTGATGGGGTGGTTTTTGTCGGTGATTGCAACCTCGAACCACTGGAACGGTGGATGACCCTGGTAATAAGCAGCCATGGTGCGACGGTAAGGACCATCCCAAGGGTAGTTCCACGCGGAGTTGTGCATGAAAAGGAACGAGCCACCTTCGAGTACGAAGTTTTCGATCGCCTCTTCCTGGTGGGGTTGCATCCAGCGTTCTGGATCAGCATCGTGACCGTTTGGCCACTCCATCCCATCACGAAGGAATACCAGCATTTTCTTCCCCGCGAGCAAATCGGAATCGATCGACGCAAAGTCATCTGTATAGTGAGGGCTTAGTCCCGCTGCTTCAAGGATTGGCCCGATGCCCTGAACGGCATCGTTGACATCGTGATATCGGTCTCCGCCGAGAAGTACCGCGTCGGTCATTATTCGCTCCG
>CAYYMP010000109.1:0-5785 GCA_964472915.1 uncultured Dehalococcoidales bacterium
AATAAGTTGATTCCTTCAAACTGAAGGTAGTGCTAATGGCTTCAGGTGAAGTGTCCGTAGAGCTGCGCTCTTACCGACAGCCACTTGAACCACAGAAACTGCTTTTGCTCGATTAATACCGCGGCGGCTTTCGATACCAGGTTCTTGGAAACGAGAATTTCCACGCCTTTGTCTTTAACGCGCTGGTAGGCAGATATGTTCGTCTTACGAGCGTATGTATCGACCGATACCGAGGCGTGACCGCCTCAGCCCATAGCAGCGAGGTAATCAAGGGCGATCGGACGTTCTCGACCTTGAAGGTTTTCTCTCGCTGCGTCTGTGATTAGTAACTGCAATTCTTACTCGAGCTTGTTTCTTGAATGAGTTTCATACGGTGGGATGCGAACTGATCGAGGGGAGGTGCTGACTTACCCAGCGAGTTCACGCTTCATTTGTGCGAGTCCCATCGGCCCCAGGCTCAACGCGTGATTGTGCCAGGCTTTTAGATTGAACTCACTACCCAGTTTTTGCTTTGCGGCTTCACGAGCTTCGAGCCACGCCCGCTCGCCGACCTTGTAGCTAATCGCCTGCCCTGGAATTCCAAGATATCGATCGACTTCAGAAGCTACGAAATCAGCCGGAAAATGTACGCGTTCCCTCATGAACTCTAGCGCCAGGTCTGCGTTCCACACCTCTCCGGGATGAAATTCAGAGTGTGCGGGGATCTTCAACCCGAGGTGCATGCCAATGTCGACGATTACCCGGACGCTGCGCAAAGCCTGTGCGTCAAGCATCCCCATGTAGTAGTCGGGGTTTTTGAGATACCCTAGCTCTCCCATGAGTCGCTCTGCGTAGAGTGCCCATCCTTCCGAATATCCCGATGTTCCTGCTAACAGTCGCTGATATCTGGACAATTCTTCGGTCATGGCGACGTTTGTGCCGATCTGGAAATGGTGTCCAGGGACGCCCTCGTGATAGGCGATCGAAACTTCACGCCAGATCGGGAATTCATTCTTACCGCCGGTTGGATACCAGGTGCGGCCGGGACGGGAAAAATCTTCTGACGGCCCCGTGTAGTACATGGCCAGTGCACCGCCAGGAGGCGCGATCAAGGCTTCGATAGTCCTGACGGGCTCAGCGATATCGAAGTGGATACCATCCATGTCGGCAATAGTCTCGTCCTGCAGGTCCTGCATCCACTCTTTGAACTTCTCTTCGCCGACGATCATTCGGGCTGGGTCTGACTCAAGCACCTCGACCGCCTCTCCGATAGACGCCCCAGGTTTGATCTTATCCGCAGTTTTGGTCATCTCGGAGCGCACCCACGCGAGCTGCTCCCATCCCCAGTCGTAGGTCTCTTCGGGATCGATCACTGCGCCCAGGAACCGTCGAGCGGAGAGTGCGTACCGTTCTCGTCCAACTCCATCCGCTGGTGTGGCGTCCTTCACATACTCATTGCGCAAGTACTCAGCCATATCGGCGTAGGCACCTGACGCAGATTTCGCTCCCGCTTGCAGTCTTTTCAGAAGTCCCGGTTCAGCATTGTCGGAGTTCTCGAAAGCGTCAACGAGCGAATTGAAAAACGGTTGGTTACCACCCTGCCCTGACCATGATTCACATTGCGTTGCACATCCGCTGGTTTGCCGAACCGACGAGACCAGTCCTTCGGTTCGCCCGACGTTCAGTGCCTCTCGATATCCACTGAGTGACCCAGGGATCGCCTCGAGTCGCGAAGCAATGTTCTCCCATGCCTCTGTCGTGTCTTGCGGCATCAAGTCGAACACCTGTCGGACGTTTTGGATCGGCGAGAACAGGACGTTGATGTCTCGCAGGTGATCTCGGGCTTCGAACATTTCGACGCTCAGTTCAGCCTCATCGAGAAACGTCTCTTTGCACATGCGTTCTCGATCATTTTCAGGTTCAGCTGCTTTCATTGCGCGAATGGAAACTGAAAAATCGTCGATCGCAGCCTTAGCTGCATCGGGTGAGAAGTCATCAAGCACATCGTCGTACCCCGGCACACCGAGATACGTCGCACCAATTGGTCCGTGCTTCGTTACGACATCGATAAACCCGTCGGCGATTTCAGTAACTTTACCCATGATTATTCCTCGCCTACCTTCCGGTAAAGAAATCCGCCCAACCGGAATTCACTTGCGCCACCGTCGCTGCCGATACTGAATTCCGCCAGTTCGCCTGCACCACGATTACCAACGACTCGGAATGAGTTTTCACTCGTAACCGCAGGGTCAATTTGCAGTCCAGCAGGCCCATGAAGTGTGTAATCACCTTCTCTTGGCGCGCCGAGCTTCAAACCACCTTGCTCATATATGACATCGACATACGCACCCGGTTCTGCCCAATATCGTCCGGTGTATTTTTCAGCGATATCGGAAGCGACATCGGTGAGATTAGATTCGCTGGATTCCTCGACTGGTCCCAGTTCGTTCAAGACGAGTTCAGCAATGTCCTCAGCAAGAATGTAAGGCGTCGGAGCCGGCCAAATATTGGCGAGCACGATTGCTCCTGTCTGACCAGGAACATTGAACACAACGTTCGACGCGAATCCCTGGATACCACCACCGTGGTTGTGGAATACGTTCTCACCTCTACGGACCATGCGCCAGGCGAGAGCCTGTCCGAGGGTCCAGTCATCCGACAATTTGTAGGGTCTGTGCATCTCTGCAAGAGTTGTAGCTGCCAGCACCTTGCTTGGATGCGTTGTTCGACCCGATGTGAATTGGAAACCCACCCACTTCGCCAAATCTTCCACGTTGGAGTGCAACTGGCCGGCCGCGGAAATACCGTTGAGCGATGCGTACGGTGCTTCTCTAAGTTGTTGAGACCCGGGCTCGGGATGGCCGTAACCGGTTGCTTTCAAGGCATTCTGATCATCAGACTTCGGTTCGAAATACGTGTTCGTGAGACCTAGGGGGCGAATAATCTCTTCGTCGACGTACTGCTCGTAAGGAGTGTTGCTGACAATTTCGACAACCTGTCCCAACAACGCTACAGCGAGGTTCGAGTACTTCCACTGGCTGTCCTGTGGAATAACCACGTCAATGTCGGCGAGATTGTCGAGGACATCCGCAGCATGAGGGAATGAAGGTGTATCCCAGTCGGTCAACGGATGTTCAGTCCGTAGACCCGAGTAATGCGTCATCAGGCGACGTAACGTCACACCTTCCAGCGCTCCACCCAACGCAGAAGCAATTGTGAAATCGGGCATGTGAACAAGCAGTGGATCGTCCAGCTCAAGTTGGCCAAGATCGCGGAGTTGGAGAATCGCTGTCGCCGTGAAAGTTTTTGTAATCGAAGCAACTCGTGAAACTGTCAGCGGTGTTGCAGGAGAATCTGTTCCGAGCGATGTGGTCCCAAATCCGTAATGAGCTACTAGCTCGTTTCCGCGAACGATCCCTATCGAAAGCCCTGGGATTTCATCCGTGTCCATCGATTGTTTTGCCAGAGCGGCAATTTGGTCTGCAACAGCTGCGGGAATCTGGGTCGAGGTCAACGTTTCCTCCAAACACAAAAACGGCACCGGAATTCCGGTGCCGTTAGATTACTTACTGGAGATTAGCTTGTCGTTGAATTCGACGAGGATCAGGCAGATTTTTGCTGCTGTTGCTGCTGTCGAGACTTGATGAGCTGGTCGATGTGCTTGAAAACCTGTTTTCGGTAAGTTTCCATTCTGTCTTCAAGACCTCGACGAGTCGAAAGTTTTACTCGCAAGCTCTGTTTGACGTCTTCAACATCAACCATTGCCTTCTGATAGTCAGCTTCAAGGTCATTCAGAGCCTGTCGCAGGTCCTTGTTGAACGTTTGCACGTCGGCGTTCGGGTTCTGGCTAAGCAGATCTTCCTTAGCCTGTTCGAACTCAATTGTTATGCCTTCAGCATGACGTTTTTTGTTCTGAATCAGATCGGTCAACTTTGCGTAAGTTGCCTCAAGCGCATCGATGTCTTTGGTGACGGCACGATGCTCAGCAATACGTGGCTCTGTCTTTACCATGATCTGGCTCACCTGGTCGGCAACGAATGCTGAACGAGTGGGTTTGCCTGTTTTACCGGTCTTGCCCAGGTGCATCATCAGTGCGTGAATCTTCGGATCGTCTGTCCAGTGTGCCATTGAGTACCCTGTCTGATTTGAGAATGGACTGAAAGCGCTGCTGGCGATCAGTTAACTGATCTTCGTCTGTCACCCCACCCACTGGAAACCGTGTAACTTCTAGTCTGACTAGGAGAATCGCCCTATTGATGCAATTGCGGGAATGTGCACCCCGGCTGGAAATTCATCAGAAACAACCCAAACACAAGCTATGAAAATCACTGATCTGACTATCGATGTAATCGAACGAACCGCACCAGCGGTACGCGTTCAAGATGAGCGAACTGACCTTGGTGGGACCACAACCCAGGGAGTTCTCAGGATCTCGACCGATGAAGGTATCGAAGGTCACGCGTTTGTCGGCAGTCAAGGTGGTGATTCGACCGAGAGCATGAATTCGATCATCAAGCAGTTGAAGCCGCATGTGGTCGGAAGAGACACTTCAGACCGGGAATGGCTTTGGAGTCAGTTACCTGTGATTGCCGGACACGGCACCGTAATCGAACCGACCTGGGCACCGGTCGATGTCGCCATGTGGGACGCCGAAGGAAAAGAAGTCGGCAAGCCCATCCACAAACTGCTCGGGACGGCCAGGACTGAAGTACCTGTTTACGCGACCTACCCTCCCCGTCACGATGACGTCGACGGTTTCGTAGGTGAGGCGCTTCAGCTAAAAGACGAAGGCTTCACCGCGTACAAAATTCATCCCGGTCCGCTCGACTACCGCCAGGCAGCAATCATGGCTGGAAAGGTTCGGGAAGCTGTAGGTGATGACATGGTCCTAATGCTCGACCGCAACCACGGCTATACATTCAGAGAGGCCTTGTATGTTGGTCATGCGCTCGACGCGAACGGCTACTTCTGGTTCGAAGATCCTATTTCGGTTCACGATGTCGATTCGATCAAGGAGTTGTCGAACCGACTCGAAACTCCCCTAAACATGAGCGATACGGCGGGTTTCTTGCTTCACCAGGCAGCGAGCTTCCTCCATGACGATCGGGTTCGTTTGATACGTGGCACTGTTCGAAAAATGGGCATTACCGGGCTCAAAAAGAAAATGTCTATGGTGGAAGGCTTCAACAAATTTTGTGAAGTTGGACTTGCCGGCAACTCTGCCCTGAACGCGGCAAACTTACATGTCATCGCTTCCTCGATGAACTGCACCTACTACGAATACTGGCGACCTGAACAAGTTCACCAATGGGGAGTAACTCGTCAACTCGAGCGAAACGCCAATGGCAATCTTGAGGTCCCGGACGAACCTGGCTTAGGGATCGAACTGGATGAAGATTGGATTGCTGCTCATAAAGTCGCAACCCTGTCCTGAACTCGACGCTCAGAACAGTTCATTCCATAGATTCGGCGAGTAAGATTCCCGAATGGCCAGCGCCACAGACCAAAATCAAAAACCTGCAATTCCTGAACTCGAAGGATTCAGCATCTCGCGACCGCCGTTTCTCGGATATGGACTAATTGCATCGTCTGTATTCGGATCTGTGGCATTGCTGATTTACTTCGGAGCGTGGGCGGCCACTGATCGAATTGAGAATCGAGCACTAGCGTCGGACAACGCTACCGAAATCCAGGATGGCGAGTGGTGGGAAGACGGGCTGATCTTCGCCTGTCCTCTTCACTAGATATTTTCAATGACCAACCCCGCCTACTGGCTCGACAGGAAATTCGGACTCAGAAATCACAC
>CAYYMP010000110.1:0-5508 GCA_964472915.1 uncultured Dehalococcoidales bacterium
TTGCGAAAAGTCACGTTCGTTGACTTTGCATCGGTGTGTTGATTGCCTGAGGAATCGATAACACTCACAGCAGTCACAACCAGGTGAGTTTGACCACTAAGAGACTCGAGCATTTCAGTAGCTTCAGCTTCCGAACTCGGTTTGCCAAGCAACTTACCGTCAAAAGCAACAACGGTATCCGCAGCCAAAACTATACGACCAGACTCACTCGCACTTAAGGTCTGAGCTTTCGACTCAGCAAGATTCTTCGCCAGTTTGACCGGATCATCAATGTTCGAGGTTTCATCGATGTCTGATTGCCGAATTTCGAACTCAAACCCGGCTTCTTCGAGAATTTGCTTCCGACGCGGAGAGCCACTCGCAAGAATGAAGTCTGCCAAGGCCATATCTATTTGCTCGACCGTAAGAGACTAATCGTTTCGACGTGCTTCGTTTGCGGAAACATGTCGACAGGCTTCACGAATTCCAACTCAAACGATCCGTCAGCACACAGCAAATCAAGATCTCGCGCCAAGGCTGATGGATCGCACGAAACCATCAACAGTTTCCGCGGACTGAGCACCTTCACCGATTCAATTACATCCGGGTGGCATCCAACGCGTGGCGGATCGAGAATAACTGCATCGACTTGCTCTGAATACTGATCGTTCCAGGTTTTGAGAACGTGCTCAGTCTTGCCTTCGACAAACTCGACGTTATCTACACCTTCTGAATTCCGACCCGCATCTTCAATTGCGGATGCAGATTCCTCGATTCCGACAACTTTTCGAGCATAAGGAGCAAGCAACACAGCAAACACACCGACACCGCAGTAGGCATCGACAAGGAGTTCATCGCCGGTCAACTCCAGCAACTCCCTGATTTCATCAACTGCCTGGCTTAACTGGTCCGTGTTGACTTGAAAGAACGATGAAGCGGCAATAGTGAACCGACGTCCTCGAACCTCTTCCTCGTAGTGTTGGACGCCCGTTTCAATGTCGATGCCCTGAACCTCCATCTTCGGCTGAACGAGCATTGACCCACTATTCGATCCCACTCGAATCGATAGCTGCGACTGACCGGCCAAGCGCTCCTGGAACGTGTTTAGAGCTTCGTTGATCTGTGAGTCCATCAACAGGCATTCATCGATCTTCAACCACTGCCGAGTAGTAGCGTTCACATATCCAATCGAGCCGGCATCCTGCTTTTTCGCGACTGTAAACCTGCCGTGGTTTCGGTAACCAAGTTGCCTGGGACTCTCCACCGTTTGAAGCACTGTGGTCTCAGACAGCGAATCGAATGCAGACAATTCCTTAACTACTCGATCTCGTTTGAGATCCAGCTGTCTGGCGTACGAAACGTGCTGCCACTGGCACCCGGTGCACTCCAAGAAATACTTGCATGCCGGTTCAACTCGATCAGGTGATGCTTCGAGCACATCGACAGTCTTCGCTGCCACGCGTTCTGGGTATTTCCGAAGCACTTCAGCGACCACAGACTCACCGACTATCGCACCTGCGACTTCGATCGGTGCCCCGTCGATTTCGGCAGTAGCAATACCACCATCGTTGATTCCGGTGATTTCGACTTCAAATCGGTCACCTTCATCTAGCGTGAGGTGACCTGTCAGGTCAGGTCCCGAATATCTTTTTCTGCGTTTTCGCTTCGCCATTCAGCGATAAATCTCAGTTCATTCAGCCTTGAACTCAAGGCTCGAAATTGGCATTTGAAAATTGGACTGTCTGTTATTCTGGACTACCGACCTCGTCCGTGGTCGTGAGTTTCCGCCAAATTGGCGCATTTCAACCTGAACGGTACGCAGAATACTCTCTTGGTTTCCAAGTCAGAAAACAAAAATTCACCGACTGTCGAACGCCGGCTTCCAGACTGGTTCAAGGTAAAAGCCCCCGGTGGTGAGAGCTACCTTGAAATTCGAAAGAAGATCAAGGGCGCAAGCTTGAACACGGTTTGTGAAGAAGCTGCATGTCCCAACATTGGCGAGTGCTGGGACCGTGGAACTGCAACGTTCATGATCCTGGGCGACACCTGCACCCGCGCTTGCTCGTACTGCAACGTGAAAACCGGTTGGCCCGGAACCGTCGACAAGGCGGAGCCATTCAGAGTTGCTTCCACAGTGAAGCAAATGGAACTCAGTTACGCGGTCATTACCTCGGTCGACCGTGACGATCTTCCCGACTATGGCTCTGAAATATTTGCTGAAACCATCGCTCAAGTTGGTCGCACCACTCCCGACTGCAAAGTCGAAGTGTTGATTCCAGACTTTGAAGGCGATCGTGAGTGCCTGAAGCGGGTAATCGATGCCGGACCACACGTACTCAATCACAACATTGAGACAACCCGCAGAGTCTTCAAAAAGGTACGACCACGTGGAAATTACGACCTGTCTCTCGAACTGCTGCGACGGGTGAAAGAGATCAAACCACACATGCCATCGAAGTCCGGAATGATGGTTGGTCTTGGTGAAACCCGAGACGAAGTTCTCGAAACGATGCAGGATTTGCGGAATGTAAACTGCGATCTGCTCACGATTGGTCAGTACCTGCGACCGTCTAAACGCCACCACCCGATCATTCGGTTCTACCGACCTGAAGAATTCAAAGAGCTGGAAAAAATCGGACTGGAAATGGGCTTCAAGCACGTTGCTGCGGGCCCATTGGTTCGAAGTTCGTATCACGCAGACGACCAGCACAACGCCGCAATCGACAAAATCCTCGAAGCTGCGAATCGCTAGTCGCTCGTACACGCTACACAGCCCGATCTAAAGGATCCGATCAAGTTGTCGACACTGTTTGTAGTTGCCACACCAATCGGAAATCTCGGCGACATCACCTTGCGAGCAGCCGAAACGCTCAAGAACGTTTCGGCGGTCGTTGCCGAGGACACACGGGTGACGCGAAAACTGCTGAATCATCTTGAGACACACCCGCGCCTCGAATCACTTCACGAACACACGAATCCAGAGCGGGTAGTCGAAATTGCTCAACTACTGGAATCAGGTGATATTGCCTATGTCACGGATGCTGGTACACCTGGCATTAGTGACCCCGGCTCAAAGCTAGTCGAAGCAGCGGTTCAAGCAGGCCACACCGTTGAACCATTGCCGGGCGCATCCGCAGTGACTTCCGCGCTCTCAATCACCGGCTGGAGTTTTGATCGATTCCTGTTTGTTGGATTCCTACCGAGAAAAAGTGGCGAGCGTATCGAACTGCTGGAATCTGTCAGAGATGAACCCGGACCTGTTGTCTTCTATGAGTCACCCAATCGAATTCGGAAGTCTCTCGATGACATCCAGTCGGTATTTCCAGAACGTGAACTTGTCATTTGCCGTGAACTGACTAAAAAGTTCGAAGAAACATTTCGCGGCACAGCAAGCTCCGCACTTGCTCACTTCACAAACCCAAAAGGTGAGTTTGTAGTTGCCATACAGGGCGCGGGAAGCTCTTCTGCCACAACACTCACCGATGATGAGATCCTCGCGGCAATCGACGAAGCTCGAACCAACGGACTTGCTGGAAGAAGACTCGTAGACTCAGTCGTTGAATCGACAGGTATCCCGAAAAGCCGAGTTTATCCGCTAACTCTCAAATAGCACTCATGAACTTGCATAACACCAATTTTTGCAAGTGATTCGTTCGATCCGGCAGCTATAATCGACAGTCTGTATCAAATTGATTTCGATGTTTAGAGCGCCTGCAAAAGGCAACTTAATCCCAAGAACCGGAACTCTCCTTTGTCACGCAAAATCCTGGTAGCCGTCGCCTGGCCATATGTAAACGGTGAACCTCACCTCGGTCATATCGCCGGTATGAACGTGCCTGCCGATATCTTCGCCCGTTACCACCGCATTGCAGGTAACGACGTTGTGATGGTTTCCGGATCCGATATGCACGGCACCCCAACGATGCTGAAAGCGGCCGATGAAGGGGTTTCGCCAGAAGAAATTTCTGGCAGGTATCACGCCATTTGGAGCAAAGCCCTCCAGGACATGCACTTCTCGTACGATCTGTACACCCACACTCACACTGATCAACACCGTGATGTGGTGCATGACCTGTTCAACACGATCAAAGAGAAGGGCTACCTGGTTGAGGAAACTCAGTCGATGCCGTTCTCAGAGACCGAACAGCGATTCCTGTCCGACCGATTCGTAGAAGGAACCTGTCCACACTGTTCTTACGAATCAGCACGTGGCGACCAATGTGACAACTGCGGCCGAACCCTCGATCCAATTGACCTGATTGACATTCGATCCGGTCGCGACGGTTCTACTCCGGTCTTCAAAGACACAACTCACCAGATGTTTACTCTCGGTGCGTTCCAGGACCAACTCGAAGAGTGGGTGTCTGACAAAGACGAGTGGCGACAAAACGTACGAAACCAAACCCTCGGAATGCTGCGCGAAGGTTTACACAACCGCGCAATGACTCGTGACATCGATTGGGGTGTCACCGTTCCGCTCGAAGGCTACGAAAACAAGCGTTTCTACGTTTGGTTTGAAGCTGTCATGGGCTATTTGTCAGCAACCAAAGCGTGGGCAGAACAAAGCGGTGATCCTGATGCCTGGAAACGCTTCTGGGTCGAGCCAGACGGAGAAACCTACTACTTCCAGGGCAAGGACAACGTACCGTTCCACACGGTTATTTGGCCTGCCATCCTTCTTGCTTACGGTGGGCTAAACCTGCCGACTGACGTGGTCGCCAATGAATACCTCAACCTTGGCGGATTCGATTTCTCAAAGAGCCGTGGTCACGCAGTTTGGCTTCCAGATTTCCTCACACGCTACGACCCGGATCCGCTCCGTTACTACCTGGCGTCAATCATGCCGGAAACTTCCGACTCAGAATTCACGTGGGAAGGATTCGTCGCGGCAAACAACAACGAGTTGGTCGCCAACATCGGTAATTTCGTTCACCGAATTCTGACAATTACGACTCGCAACTTCGACAACACCGTACCGACTCCAGGCGAGTTGGACGATGCAGACAAAGCAGCACTTGAAGCCTGCGATGTCGCTCTCAAAGAAGTTGCCGAAGCTATTGATGGTCGAAACTTCCGTGCAGGTCTACGTGCTGCAATGCGCCTCGGTCAGCACGGCAATCGTTATGTCGACGCTAAAGAGCCATGGAAAGTCGTAAAGACTGACCGTGACGCCGCGGGAACAACTTTGTGGGTCGGTCTAAACATCGTTTCGACTCTGCGAACCGTTTTCTACCCGTACATCCCAGCTTCGACAGAGAAGATTCACAGCATGCTCTTCGGAAATGGCGACGTGCTTTCCGATGGCTGGGATCGCCGCGAAATCATTCCTGGAACTCCTCTCGAAAAACCCACACCTTTATTCAGGAAACTCGACGAATCTGTTGTAGAAGAGGAGAATGCACGTCTAACAGGCGATGCATAATTTCTTCCGGGACAAGTCATGGTCGAAGCAATTACGCAAGAAAGCATTTACGCTCCCGTTGTCGATGACCTCGAACTGGTAATCGAGGAAATCGCTTCGATCGCTGA
>CAYYMP010000111.1:0-5487 GCA_964472915.1 uncultured Dehalococcoidales bacterium
AGGTGGATTACTTCCTTGTTCCCGCCACGTGAAGGGGGGAGCAGGATGCTCATGTTCAGGATCTTTTCTTGACCGTCTTTGTCTTTGACGTTGACATCAAAATCACGGGTTAGACGGCTTCGGTGAGCGTTTTTGATGACGAAGCAATCTTGTTTGCAGGTCGAACGACCCGATGAGTCATAGGTTGGTAGAACGTCGTAGCACTTTTTGCCGATAGCGTCGGATCTAGTAATTCCAAATATCCGCTCGGCTGTGGAATTCCAGGAAACGATCGTTTGATCAGAGTCGATGATGAACATTCCATCAGCGGTTTTTGAATCAGAACGATCTGTCTCTATTTGAAGAGTGCTCAACTACTTGTTCTCTCAACTTAAAAAGCTCCAAAGCAAGTTCTCCAGAGCTTCATTTAAAAGTCCGTAGCGGAATATATAACCGCCCATTCGCGAGGTGTGTGAGGTTTTCGCGAAATTGGTGACATGACACCATCACGCAATCCTCATTTACTTCTTCAGAAAGTTTTTCAAGACCCCATTAGTGTTGATTGGCGTGAATTTCGCGCACACAATTTTGTGAGCGTTTTACCGAACCCTGAAGTCAAAGAGAACGAGGCTGATCAGTGCCTAAACGACTGTCATTTTTACTAGTAATTGCGATTGCATCTCTTGCCGTAGTTGCGCTTACCGGTTGCGAGAGCGATGTAGAAAATCCTTTCGCCACAACCACGCCGGTTCCCGCTGATTCGGGATCAAGTGGTGGAAACAGCGGTGGCGGTGATCCAGCTCCATCTGGACCGGATCTCGCAAACGGTGAAAGCAAGTTCAACGGCCTCGGCTGCAGTGGTTGTCACACCACCACAGACGCAAAGCTCGTCGGTCCAGGACTCGCTGGTATCGCTGCAAAAGGCGATGACTACATCCGCGAAGCCATCGTTGATCCTGCCGCAGTCATTGCAGATGGCTACCAGAACCTTATGCCTAGCTCGTTCGCAGCGTTGGGTGAATCAGACCTCGAAGATCTGATCGCTTACTTGAAATCCCTGTAAGCCGGCGATCTTTCCTGCGTCGCCAGTTCGTAAGAGCTGGTGGCGCTACAACACCACGCCAGAAGCGCGAGCGACCGTGTCCAGGTCCTTGTCACCACGTCCGCTCAGCAGAAGCAGGACGATCTGGTCTTTAGGCAGCGTTGGGATCCACTTCATCATGTAACCAATTGCATGAGACGGTTCCAGTGCCGGAATAATTCCCTCGGTGCGGCTCAACATCCTGAACCCAGCAAGCGCATCGTCATCAGTTGCTGAAACGTAAGTTGCCTGTTCGGTGTCCTTCAAATAACTGTGTTCAGGACCAACACCCGGGTAATCCAATCCCGCCGAAATGCTGTGCGCCTCGATTACCTGGCCGTGATCGTCCTGCAACAGGTAGCTCAACGAGCCATGCAGAACACCTGGGCGTCCTTTGGTCATCGTTGCAGCGTGTCGACCATCCAGCCCTTCACCCGCAGCTTCAACACCAATGAGTCCAACATCTGGGTCGTTCACGAAGCCGGCGAATATACCCATCGCGTTAGATCCGCCACCAACACACGCAACAACGTGATCGGGCAGTCTGCCTGCCATGTCGATTACTTGCTGCCTGGCTTCGGTGCCAATTACAGATTGGAAGTCACGAACGAGTTGTGGGTACGGGTGTGGACCAACAACGCTTCCAATGATGTAGTGCGTCGTTTCGACATTCGACACCCAGTCTCGAATGGCTTCATTGATAGCGTCTTTGAGAGTTCGACTACCCGAGGTAACCGATTCGACAGTAGCTCCGAGCTCCCGCATTCGGTATACATTCGGAGCTTGTCTTCGAATGTCCTCTTCACCCATGTACACGATGCAATCGAGACCCATTTGCGCACAAACGGTCGCTGTTGCAACGCCATGCTGACCAGCCCCTGTTTCAGCAATGATTCGCTTTTTTCCGAGTTTCTTTGCAAGTAGTGCTTGACCAATGGCGTTGTTGATTTTGTGAGCACCAGTGTGGTTGAGGTCTTCCCGCTTGATGTAAATCTGCGGTCCGCCAAGTTTTTCGGTCAAATTCTTGGCGTGGTACATCGCGGTTGGCCGACCTACGTAGTTCGTCAGGAGGTCTTCAAATTCATCCCAGAAATACTCATCACTCTTTGCCTCGGTATAGGCCTTTTCGAGTTCTGCGAGAGCTGCCATTAACGTTTCTGGCACGAATTTTCCGCCGTAAGGACCGAAACGTCCCTGGTCATTTGGCAACTGATCTGATGTAGGTTCTGTGGATGTCATTTGGATGTGGTTAGGAGAGACTATAACGCCCTAAATAAATATGAATCGCCGACACGCGATTCAATCTCACGCTAGGATATCAGCGTAACTCTTCGTGACCAGATACGAAGACTCTTTTAATCGTCCGAATTTACTCGAAAGGTCCTTGCTCGGTTGAGTTCCTCGCCCACTCCTCGTCCCGGTATGGATGAGTACATGATGTCAATCGCTATCGGTGTGCGAGCACGTGCAAACTGCCTGGGTAGTCACGTCGGTGCAGTTCTGGCTCGAGAAGGGCACATCGTTTCAACCGGCTACAACGGGACTGCACACGGTACCCCAAACTGTGATGAAGGCGGATGCGAGCGTTGCAACAATCGTGACCAGTATCCGTCTGGCGTCGGATACGACTTATGTGTTTGTGTTCACGCCGAGCAAAATGCCCTACTTCAGGCGGCGCGTTTTGGAACCGCAGTTGAAGGTTCGATCGTCTACACAACCTGGAGCCCGTGCTTCGGTTGCACGAAGGACCTTTTGCAAGCAGGGGTAAAAGGGATTCGGTACGGCTCGTATTGGGAGCCGAAACCGGAGCTCAAAAGTGAGTACGAACGACTGTTGAGCTATTTCGAAGATGGTGTCAAGAAAGTCGAAGTCGACGGTCTTTAGAAATCGACAGGTACAAGTATGAAAATCACCAGTGTCGAAACGATTGCGCTTAGAGACGATGCTGATGGCTCAGTAACCTCCTGGAATCCGTCATTCGGAGAGGGTTCCGACAATGAAGCCCCGGCGAGCACCGGTGGGTACGACATCACGCTTGTACGTGTGAATACCGATGAGGGCATTTCGGGCATCGGTCAATGTGAAGCACCTAGCCTCGTCATTGACGCAATTATTCGTTCCACTCTTGGTCTTGAAGTTCTTCTTATTGGAGAAGATCCAACTGAGGTTCAACGACTCTGGCAGAAGATGTACAACTCGACTGGCGTTTTCGGGCGTAGAGGAGTTGTGATCGGTGCCATGGGCGCTATCGAAACCGCCCTGTGGGACATCACTGGCAAGTATCACGGAAAGCCAATCCACAAACTCATTTGGCGATCATTCACTACGGCAGCCAGTGACACAGAACCACTAAAGAAAGTCACGCCGTACGCAACTGTCTATCCACCAGGTGCAAACCTCGACGAACTGGAAGAACGACTCGAAATCGCCAAATCACGCAATGTGAAGGCAGTGAAGATTGAAGAATGGCCTGGTCAGTTCGGAAACGTTGATGTTGAAACCGACATTGCGGTCATTCAAAAGGCAAGAGAAATCCTTGGCGACGACCGCGACCTGATGATTGACGTTCAGAACAGGTGGCGTGACGTTGGTCAGGCACTTCGAACTATCGACGCGATTGAGCAGTTGAACCCATATTTCATCGAAGCGCCGCTACCTGCCGACAATATTGAAGGTTACCGACGATTAGCCGAAGCAACTCACGTTCGAATTGCAGTTGGAGATTGGGGCTTCAGCACCCGTCATGAGTTTGCAGATTTGCTACGACGGGGTCGGCTGGACGTGGTGCAACCTAGTTCTGTTCGAGCTGGTGGGATGCACGAAATCCTGAACATTGCTGAGGACGCTTACGGATTCGGTGCATTGTGCATCCCTCACTCGTGGTGTCACGTGGTCGGGGTTACAGCTGAAATACAGCTTGCTGCCATCACGCCGAACATGCCTTACTTCGAATACCCAATTGCGTTCCCTCCTACGCCGCTCGTAGAAGACTTACTGGTTCCGAATATCGAGATCAATTCTGACGGTACGATTAATGTGCCTGATCGACCCGGATTGGGCTTTGAATTGAACGAAGAAGTGATCAATAAATTCCGAGTTGATCCGTATTAGCGGTCGTTTCTCGGGTCGGAATCCATGACGCAACAGCGTGGCGATGCAGATGAGAGTCGAGTAGGACGGCATCCGCGACTTACTCCAGTTGAACTGGGTTCGAACGCTACAGATTGGCGCTCACGCTTGCGGATGCACCTTCGCAACCCGCCGATGCGGACCGTGTTTCTCATCGTGCTTGTAATCATTGCCGTCCCAAGTTTGATAGTGATGCCGAAAGTCACAAGCGTCGCACGTGAAAACTGGGCGAATGTCCAGCTGGCTCGGGAACGTCACTTTGTGAATGTGACTGCCGCCAGTTGGATTTATCCGTTTCTGCGTCGTCAGGCTGAACGCATGCAGGAAGCCGACGTTCCAATTGAATGGCGTGGTGTTTCGTTCCAGAATGGTCCTTGTTTTCCAGAGCACATGGAGCAGCTACCAACTGGCAAGTATTCATACGCAATACAAACAGCCTGTGAGTCGCTCCACGAAATACAGACTAAGTGCGCCGCGGATTGCGCGACAACCGCGAACTGTGACATTCCAGAATCGGCTGTGGTTGAACTTCAGATCGTGCTAGATCGACTCAAAGTAGCTTTTTCCGATGCGAATCTCGTTCAGGAAGTCGAAGGCGACGGCGGTCAATCACGCAGTCGCTGAATCCAAAATTGATCAGAAATTGCGCGTACATTTTGTAAATGCAGGCGTAGCATTTAACGCGCCGAGTTCAGGTTCAACATTACCGGTTCGACAAATTTCTCTTATGGATCTCTCCTACGAAAACGATACCTCACGTTCGGCCCGATTCCGACGCGAATTACGTAATCCCTCAATGATCACGATTTCACTAATCGTGACCGTGGTCGTTCTCGCTTTTGCCGCCCCATTCATTCCGACATGGGTGAACACGACACGAGATAGCCTGGAAGCAATTAGAGAGGCCAAAGAGCTTGACGATGCTGGCAGAAGTTCACTGGATGTACTTGTTGCAAGTCAGATCGCTCCATGGATGGGTCTTCAAGCAGAGACAATGCTGAACGCGACGGGACCGCTGGATTGGAAAGTGGTTTCGTTCCGCAATGGTCCTTGCCACCAGGACAATCTGTCTCAGTTACCGGTAAGCGAATACTCGTTGGCGATAGTCTCCGCGTGCAACTCGATGGATGATATTCAACAGCGTTACTCAGGGAGCTGTTTCCTCGCATTCAATTGCAACGTTCCTACAGAGGCGAAGCAAGAAATCACTGCTGTGATGGATATGGTTTGGGAAGAGTTCTCTGACGCAGGTTTCGTACTTCCTTACACCGACGTCGAAGAGCAAGTCCTCCCGTAGC
>CAYYMP010000112.1:0-5312 GCA_964472915.1 uncultured Dehalococcoidales bacterium
TCAAAGTCCAGAGTTTCTAACATTTACCCTGGTCTACTTTTTGGGGGGCAGGTCAAGCTTCGATCGCCTGGTCCGCATCCAAAGCATGTGCATACCGGAGTGTCGTTTGCGGATTCGAATGCCCCGCATAGCGTTGAACAGAACGCAGCGGCACCCTGGCCCGAAGCAACCGTGTAATTGCCGTATGACGGAATCTATGTGCGTGTAATCCGTCCGGGAACATATCGGGGTGATTGACTACTATCCGGTTGAACAAGCCTCTCAACCCATCAGTCGTGAGTCGGTCACCGGAGCGAGTCTGCCAAAGCGAGTTATCTGTCTCGCCACGTTAATTTAGATACTTCTTTATGGCTTCCAAACCAGACGACCCAACGGTGACTATTCGTTGCTTGCTGCCTTTACCTGTGACCTTGATGCGTCCATCTGAACCAAGGATGTCGACATTCATCCCAACCAATTCGGAAGCCCTCACCGCTGAGTTGAGAAGTACTATCAGGATGGCTCGATTCCGAAGTCGTAGGAGATCGTCTTGGTGACCATCTACAGCGTCGAGCATGCATTTGATCTGATCGTCTGAGTACTCGAGGGTCTGAGTCTGACTACCCTTTACTTTGATTCCATCGACCGGATTTTTCCAACCAACTGGCACATCGCAGGTTTCACCGACAAAGTTGAAAAAAGTCTTGATCGTTTGGTGATGAAGTTTCACCGCACCGTGAGAAAGAGGTTTCACACCATCAGCTCGAACTCTGCGGCCGTTCCTGATAAGTGCGATGAACTCAGCAATGAACTGCCTGTACGTGGCTGCAGGTGTGAATACTTTTGTACTGAGCGGAGTTTTCAGCCAAGTATCAAATTTGCGATACAGTTACTTCGACGGCGTACGTTGTCCCGTGAGGACCATGGACAGTAGAGAAGGAGATACTTCCAAATCTCTGGCAAGTTGACGGGTCGAAATCTGGTGTATATCGAGTCGGGACTGGACTTTATCCAGCATGTGAACACCCCCCTAAAAGTGTTCACAAAAAACCGATTTACCTCGACAACAGATTCTGGTCCGAAACATTGAGGTTGAACTGTAAAACGTGGTGCCGAAGGTGGGAGTCGAACCCACACGGGTGTTACCCCAAAGGTTTTTGAGACCTTCGCGTCTGCCATTCCGCCACTTCGGCTAAAAGGGTCCAGCGCTCGGTGCATGTGCCTGTGATGGCGGATAGCAGAGCGCTCGTTTGGACGTGCGGACTCAGTATTCTAGCGATGAATTACTGTTCCGAAACTACAGGTAACTGGTGGTTTGGGCGAATTTGTGAACCGACGCGTTTGATTTGGACGCAAAAGGTCGTACATTTACGGCAATGAGTGAACAGTCCCCAACCCAACGAATCCTGGAACTGACCAAACCGCTGGCGGTCATTGATGTCCAATCGACCGGTCTCGACACCGATACTGCCCGAATTGTGAAGCTAACAGTGCTGAAATTGAACCCCGACGGTACTGAGCACAGCCGGTCGGTGATAGTTAATCCACAGGTTCCAATTCCGCCTGGTGCTTCGCAAGTACACGGTTTGACGGATCTGGATGTACAAGAGAAGCCTGTCTTTGGTGCCTACGCAATGGCGCTTGCCGCTCATTTAGAAGGATGCGATTTCGCAGGATTCGGTATTGAGCGATTCGGTTTGCCGTTGCTGCTTGCTGAGTTCGATCGAAACGGTGTCGACTTCTCGATGGAAGGTAGAGCTGTTTTAGATGCCATGACGGTTTTTCACCGTCTAGAGCCTCGGAATCTTGATTCGGCGTATCGGCGGTTTGTCGGTGGGGATCGACCAGTTTCGGGAGACGAGGTTTTGCCTGCCCGGAACATTCTCTCGATTATTCAAGGTGAGGTTGCCAGCGATCCCTCGCTTCCACTTGAACCAAAAGCTTTGAGTGATTGGGCGAAAGGGATTGATTCCTCGACTGCGATCGACGATGAGGCGAAGTTTGTTTGGGGCGAGGACGGTGATGCCCTGGTGAATTTTGGCAAGCATCGTGGGGAACGTCTTGTGGATGTGGCGCTGGACGACAAGGGCTACATCGATTGGATTTCGAAATCGTCGGAGTTTGGACAGGACACTCGGAAGATTGCCGAGGACGCGTTGGACGGCTATTTGCCTGAGCGTGGGTAAGTTTCGTTCGGGCGCGATCGTGGCAGAGCCACTCAGCTAAGCGTCGCATTTATCCCCCTCTCTAACTCTCCCCGTTCCGCGGGGAGAGGACATCGGATCCCTCCGCTTTGGTCGGGATGACATTACCCCATCACAACCGGCCACCGAGGTCCTGCCGTTAGGCTCCGGGCGTCACTTTGTCACTTGGTCGCCACCACAATCTACCCTCCCTCTAACTCCCTCCCGAAGGATGGAGGATCGTTAAGTGGCTTGGGATGACAATTACTGAGAAGTGTCGAAGGCGGCTATCGTGCTGGGGTTGATGTGGATGGCACCAGGGCCATTTGTGATTGATAGGCGTGCTGTTCCGTCGCCAATTACATGCACGAATTCGGCTTGGTCTCCATCTTCGTCCACACCGTCGGTGCTGTCGTTTATGGTGACGGAACCATTGTGAGTTTCGCCGGTCACATGGACATCCGAACCCGGTAGTAACTCGACGAAAATATCGCCATTTTCTGTCGTGATTGAGTTTCTTCCGGAACTTAGTTCGTCTCTGAACCAGACATGGCCGTTGGTCGTCATGATGGTTGTACTGCCAGCTACGTCACGCACCGATACTGCCGAGTTCGAGGTGGTCACTTGCACATCGCCAATCACGTTCTCGACATTGACGTTTCCGTCTTCAGTTTCGAGTTCGAACGAAGATGCTGTCACGCCCTGGACGTGAATCGACCTGTTGGTTGTTCGGACAGCAACCTGTGTTCCATCGGGAATTGCGATTTCGAGAACGGAGTTCGCAGTAGTTTGACCGCCTGTGCCGGTGGTCGCAGAGATAACGAAATGCGCCACGGGTGACGGAGTCAGTGACTGGGTGTAGAAATCGACGTATTCGGCGTTGTTGAGTTTGGCGGTGAGCGTCAGTTCATTCGATTCAGATGGAACCAGGCGAACTTCGGCGTTCTGTCCGATTACCTCAACAAGTGCGCCATCATCGAGCGTTACCGAAACCTGACGCTCTGCTGAGTCGCCGCCGGAAAGAACGCAAACGGGAGCCATGATCACCAGTGCGATGATCAAGATTGGAATGATTCTCGTCGCTTGTTTCACGTTACCGTTCCAGTCCCGGTCGAGGGAACCAGATGTTACACGGTTGAGTTAAATTCGACCTAACGGTAGTAGGTTGTCGAGTTTCCAGGCAAAGAAGATGGGCAGCCGCCGGTACCTGTTGCAACTTCCACTTGCATGCCTTCTGCTGTCACTTCGAGATATACCCAACGACTGTTTCCTGAATAGCAATGCGACGTGGTGAGTAGTTCAGGGTCGAGCCAGGTTGATTCGCCGTTGCGGATGCGAATGTCACCGTTAAGACCCGTGATTGCTACGTAGTCGCCAGGCAGCATGGCTATCGCGAGGTCGGAATCAGGCGGGCCTGAGTAATCCTGATGAGCGAACCATGCTCCGGCTGCCGATCCAAGTACGTCTCGTTCGGTTGTGGTGCAAGGGAAGCTGGCAGGCTTTCTATCATGTGTGCCGAACAACGCTTTCATTTGTTCTCTCAACGGAGACGTGTAGTAATCGTATGGACAGACAGCGTGGATCGACTGACTCATGAATTGCTCTTCGTAACGCTCCTGGTTGGCGAAGGAATTTGTGTGTGTCGTGTCGTAAGCACCGAAGTCCCACGCGCCACGCCCCCCGGCTCCAATGCTGTAACCGATTAGGTCGCCCGCTTTGAACTCTAGTGGAGTCACCTCTGTCGTATGAGTCGTTTCCGCAGGTGTCATCGGAGCAAGTTCAGTGAGAGATGGTATGAGCTCCGACAGGTGGTCGAACTTGAAGCTTATTTCGCATGAGACATCGAAGAAAATTAGGTACTCAGGCGCGCTGCTCCCTTCCTTGTAATAAGAAATCGAACTGACTTTGGAATCGACGACTGCATACACGGGCACTCTAACGTTCGTGTTGTCACCTGAGTCAGAATTGTGGAGATATGAGTGAGGTTTGATAACCCCGCCCGAAGGTGAACCTGACGGAACAATCGAGTCAATCATTGAGAGATCAGTAGGGGCAGCAGAGAACCGAATGTCGGGATTGCTGTCGAGCTCGCATCGACCACCGGTCAGGTTCGTCGGAACATTGTTGACGGCGACATCGAAAGAGTCATCGCTTCCGCAAGGACGATAGTAGCCTGCCTCCCCGAAACGCACGAAGCTGTATCCGGTGCAACCCAGATCAAGAGCTGCGGTTTCTGCTTCCTGAGTCGTTCGATAGTAATGCTCTGGAACTGGAACTGAGGTCGGAACGGGAGTTTGGGTGGGCTCCGGAGCGGAGCTCGGAGCCGTAGTGGCGCCAGGGGCAACGGTCGGTAAGGACGGGCGCTGATCAACTACCGGGGTAGGTGTCGACTGGGGGAGCGGCGTTGTTGTTCGTACCGATCTGATTGGCTCGGGTGTGCGGGTTGATGAGCCGGTCGATGGGATTGGTGTTGGGCGAACAGGCTCCGTTGTAGGAGCCGAAGCTACTGAATCGGAGGTGGCACTGTCGATGAAAGAGCGTCGTTCACGCGCTCCACTTCCTCAGGCGTGCATGCGAGCGCGATCAGCATCAGTCCCGATACAACGGCAACTGACAGCGATTTGGTCCACCACCGCTTACCCATAGTTATTCGACCATCTCACACACGGTCAGATCATGCCAGCCGGTATGCACACAGCAGGATCGACGGAGGTTCACGATCGACAAATCAGACCTGAACATGAAAACCAAGACTCTCTTCTGGCGTAGTTAAAAGCAGGGTGCGCACTGTCAGTCATTGCCGATTGAATTCGGTTGAACCTTTTTCGATTCCCCCTGTGTGGCAATTGCAGTTGATCGAGGTTCCGAAACTCCCATAACCCTGGAGACGTTTGCGGCAATTTGGCGGTGCGTACTCTCCCACGAGTTTCAGTGCAGCAATCCCGCACTAGCTGTGCGATTATTCTGGCTCACCAAACCTCCACACACGCCAGGAAACGAAATGCCGGACACTCCAAATTCTTACGGAATGATCATCTCTCAGAACGTGATGATCCCCATGCGGGACGGTGTTCGTCTTGCGACCGATATTTACCGACCTGCGGATCCGAACGGAGATCCCGTCGACGGGAAGTTCCCGACGATTGTTGG
>CAYYMP010000113.1:0-5257 GCA_964472915.1 uncultured Dehalococcoidales bacterium
AAATGCTTGATTCTCTCTCGTCCTCGATCGAACTTGCCCGTGTAAAAGACGTACTATTGATGTACAGCCTCGCGCTGACTGGTCACTCGATCGAGGTTCAGGCTGCTCAGCAGCTCGCCGATAAGAACATCGGTTGGTTTCAAGGAGAACTTCCGACGACGGAAGGAACCACGATCTACATGCCGTCAGTGATCAACCGGTATACCTCGAAGGACGAGAACTTCGGGTTCTTCAAGGTGATCGCGACACACCAAGTCGGACACATTGAGTTCGGGTCATTCAGGTTCGACTTCAACGCTCCATCAAACCTCTTCGAAGATCTCCGACCAAGACTACCGGGCGCCACTGAGCTCAAACTGGCAAAAGAGGCGGAGGAAGAGGCGCGAAAGGCAGCGCAACAGAAACCGCAAGTGGTGATATTCGGCCACGAAACTCCCCCCGAGGCTGAATCTACTGATCAAGTGCCTGTAGAGGAACCAGACAAACCAGAGTTCCTTACCGACATGAGCAGATTCTTTGATTTGTTCCAAGATCGCAGACTCGCCCTGGACGCGTTCACCGTGATCGAAAGCTCCCGCATTGACGGGTACGTGGAAGAACTCTATCCCGGCGTTGTGAAGATGTACGAGCTTGTAAAAGCTGGTGCGCTAGAAACACGCCCCAACGTGACCGATCTACCAGCACGTGAAGCGATGGTCGAGTTCATGATTCGCGTGAGCCTGGGACAGATCGACGAGATGCTTGTTCCTTCAGACTACAAGGAAGAGGCCCGCAAATTGCGTCGGCTCATTCGCACAGTCACAACAACCGAAGCCATGGTTGAAGATGCTGCAGAAGCGACCATCAGGGCTTACTCGATTCTTTCTGACGTAAAGAACGAAGAACTTGATGATGAAGACTTCGAGCAACTCGAACCAGAGGAAGAAGAGCAGAACTCTTCCGATGAAGAAGACGATGTTGTTGACCCTGAAGAAGTGATTCAGCAAATGATCGGACAGGCATCGCCAGATGGTGATGAGACTGGTGATCAAGAGGAAGGTGCAGACGATCAGGAATCAGAGTTCGAAGGTGAAGAGGATTACTCATCACCTCAGGACGTTGACTACCGTGGTGAGTTCAAACCCGAGCTATCCCAGCTCCTTTCCCAAATGCAAATGATGGAAGACGGGGAGTTCACTGAATCAGGTGATATGGAACCGATCACTCAGGAACAGCTCGAGGAGATGATGAAGAATGCTCCAGAAATGGAGATCGAGCAAGCCGAGGGTGAAGAAGCAGCAGATGATCAGGTTTCGGAAATGATCGAAAACCTGATGAAGGAACTTCAAAAACGGGATCCTGAGAACAATCAATTCGAGCCAGGTCCATCACAGCATGTTGATGAAGACGGTGGTCCGCTGGTCGCTACTGAACCAGACACCTATACCTACCCTGAGTGGGATTTCAGGGCAAACGAATACAAGCCGAACTGGTGCATGATCCACGAAAAAGTCATGGCCGACGGTGAACCGAATTTTTACCGGGACACACTTTCCGACAATGCCTCACTGGTTGCACAAATCAAAAGGCAGTTCGAGCTAGTTATTCCTGAGATGTACAGGAAGCAAAAGCGTCTAGAAGATGGTGAAGAACACGATCTCGACGCGACCCTCGAGGCTGTGATCGACCTGAAGGTCGGCGTTTCACCCGATGAGAAACTTTACTGGCGTAGGAACAAAGATGAGCGATCAGTCGCCGTCGCATTTCTGCTTGACCTGTCCGCGTCTACCGCAGAAGCCATTGACGAGGCCAAGAAGCCTTCCGACGATTGGGGGGCTCCTGACGATCCAGTTGAGTACATGGTCTGGCTACGCTCCCGCCGTTCTGAAGGTCTCCGACGTACCTACAAGCGCATCGTGGACGTTGAGAAGGAGGGAATTACTCTGCTCGTCAACTCTCTCGAAACGCTTGGTGACATGTACGGTATTTACGGTTTCTCGGGATATGGCCGGGAAAACGTTGAGTTCTACACGATTAAAGATATCGATGAGCGATTCAGCGATATGGTCCCACGACGTATCGACAGGATCGCCCCGCTACACGCAACCCGAATGGGACCGGCGATACGACACACCGCACAAAAGCTAGCGGAGTCGGATGCCCGATCTCGATTCTTGTTCTTGATCTCCGACGGCCGACCCCAAGACCGAGGTTACTCAAGAGAAGGTGTGGAGAAGGAATACGCTGTTCATGACACGCGGCAGTCGCTAATTGAGGCTAAAAACCTCGGTATCACGCCTTTCTGCCTGACCGTTGACAAGGCTGGTCATGACTACATGAAGACAATGATGGACGACTTCTCATACGAGGTTCTTCCTGACATTAGTCTTCTGCCAAAGCGATTGCCTCAGCTGTACCGAAACCTCACAACATAGAAATTATCAGCGCAACAAAAAAGCCCAGGAGTGTTCCTGGGCTTTTTGAATTGACTCTGGTTGTTAGCCGTTGTCAACGAGTACTTCGCCGTAGAACAGATCAAGGACTCGATCAGCCCACTCGGCATCAATGCTGATCACATCTGAAGTCTCGTTCGCCACAGCGTAGCGAGCGTCACCTTCACGTGTCAGATCACCGAACGTCATGGTTAGGCGGGTAACTTCGGTAACACCTGGTTGGGATCCAGGATTTTCAATTCGAACTGCAATGTAAGGCGATTCAACGGTGGTGCCGTAGGGTACAAACGCCTCGTCATCGGTAAGATTCAGGGCGATTGCACCATTAATTTTAGGCTGACCAAAGTGGTCGATTTCGGCTTGTAGTGCGACACCGTCTGCAGCTACCGAACCTGTGCAAGGGTCGGTCTCAAGTGGAAGGTCACAAACCGTCCAAATGTCGTTTCCACGGTCGTAGCCGTAAGCACGGAGAACTTCATTGTTATCGAACAGAATGATTTCTCGAACGGTTCCTTCAAGCTGGTAGTACCACTCTGGAACAGGTGGCTCTGTGACCAGGCGTTGAAGAACGCCTCCCCATGTGGAGTCAACCAGAACTAGCTGGGGAAAATCGTCGACCTTTGCATAGTTGTTTTCACCGTCTGGCGTAAGGCCACCCAGGATCAGCTTCACCTGGGAGTCGTCACGCAAAGTGACGGTGATCACAGTGGATGGATCATCCAACCCGTAGAGAGTTTCATCGTCAATTTCTTGTGAAAGGACGCGCTGAGTACGCGGGCCACCGAGAAGCTGAGTAATACCACCCCATCGGAACAAATCTGCTGGGATGTCATCCATCTCGTCGAAGTACCAGCGCCGTGTGCCTTCTCTTAGGCTCCAAGCAGTCTTGTCATCACCAATGTCGATCTCGATATGACGGAGATCATCCGGGGCGAGCGTGTAAAAGAAAGGTGGTTCTATCTCTTGTTGTTCGCTCGCCGGGTTCGTTAAGAACCAGGTAACGCCGATTGCGATGTAAGCGAGCGCTGTGATCAGGAGAAGAGTAAAGCGAAGATTCATCTCTTAACGCCTCCTCCACCAGGTCCACACGCCATACAAACCGACAAGACTAGGCATGAGCAGCCATCCAGACCACCGAACGAAGTCTCGCTCGTTCTGGGTTAGGAACAACTGCCTGTTCGATTCGGTCTTCGCTCGGATCGAAATAAGCTCGACATCCTTCGCCAGATAGTTGACCGCATTTACAAACAGGTCAGCGTTGTTCGCCGAAGCGAAGTAGTTATTTGACGCAAAATCCGTGTCACCGATTAGAACCATGTTTGAGGTCACAAGATTCTCACCATCACTGTAGACACCCCCGGATAGTTCTCCGCGTGCCTCAACGACAACTGCGATTGGGAGCGGTCCTGCGACCTCTTCTTCGATGTTGAACTCGAGAGTCTCTGGATCGATTTCAGACCAACTGCTGATAGTCGTTGATGCCAGGATTCTCTGAGAAACGAGCGGCGTGTTTTCAGCAGCCAATGGAACTGATAGCGGATCTATTGCCCAGCCAAAGTGAGCAGTACCCGGCATGTACAGAACTTCAAAACCTTCCGTGATCGGGTGAGGTGGCAACTGGCTGTTGCTCTTCTTCACCTGGACGAATGTCGGGTTAGGAGCAACGAAACTGGCAATGTCAGCAGCTTCACCATCACCAACCGATACGGCGTATCGGGAAAGGAACCGCTTGAAGCTATCTGGAGTTTCGTCCGGCTCAAACAAGAACAGGATGCTTCCACCGCCTCGGGCGTAGTTCAGCAACGCTTGTTGATCGACGCCTAGCAATTCCTGAGTAGGACCGGCGAACACAATAACTGCAGGCAGGTTTGCTGTTTCGCTGATAGCGAGACGAGTCCCGAGTTCCTGAAGTGTTTCCACCAGAACTGTGTAGTTTTCACGGTTCAGCGCTCGGGCAGCCAATCCGTACGAGGTAATTTCTTCAACATCAATCGCATTTCGCTCCGAGTGCCCGGTTACGAAGACGATTTCTTTCTGGACGATCTGGTTAATGACAAGAAGCGCGGTTACAACTTCCTGTTCGGTAAATACGTCGGGACCTTCAGCGGGATCATCCCCGTAAACAACCTCAGTACGGCGTGACTCAAGACCTTCAACTGCGAGGGCAGGGAAGGATGTGACACCGAACCCGGTTGCTACGTTCGGATTGAGTTCTGGGTCGACAAGCTCGTAGTCAACTTCGAACTCACCTGAGCGGCGACGGAACTCACTCAACATGTCCTCAGTGTCACGCCAAGCAGCAGCATCGGCTGCTGTATCGGTCGGGAAGAACGCAGTGATTTTCACCGGTTCCTTGAGGTTCTCGAGCGTGTTCACCACTTGCTCTTCAAGCAGGAATTGCTTATTCGCTGTCGTGTCGACTCGCAGCCAACCAGCCGGGTTAGGCCGGTTTACCGCAACGTGCAATACGACGTTCACAACGATTGCGATCGCCAAGAACAGTATGAAAATTATTGCGGTGTTGAGACCGTATCTTCCGCGTCTGCCAAATACGGCTTCCCGAACAGTAGCCAGCGAAATGATCGCGTCGACTACGAGGAGAGCGAAACCGACTCCGGCGAGTATGAACGCAGGCCCCTCAAGTCCGCGCAGGAAAATCCAAATGAGCAGACCGAAAACAATCGCTCCAACACCTGCAATTGCAAGTGCCTGTCGGATTGACTGGGTGTTCGCTCGCAACGCTTGAAGAATAGGAGTCTTCTGGCGAACGGAATCTGGTGATGGCCTCTGTTCAGGCCGATTGTTGTTCTCTGTAGACATTTATT
>CAYYMP010000114.1:0-5236 GCA_964472915.1 uncultured Dehalococcoidales bacterium
CCCAACATGCAAGATCTGTCCGAAAAACAAATTCGGGCGCGGCAGCGTGTTGCGAAAAAGTTGCTTGGGAATCTATCACTACGTGGGTATGAACAAGTAGAAACCCCGATTCTTGAACAATCTGAACTCTACATTCGGAAATCGGGCGGCGGGCTTTCCGCACGACTATACGACTTCAACGAACCTGGTGGCTTCGACGTTAGCTTGCGTCCTGAAATTACTGCAGCGGTTCTACGAATCGCCATTGAAGATCGTGAAAGCAGCAAAACTACCCGCCTTATGTACGAAGGTCCTGTATTCAGATATGCAGCACCGGATGACCTGGAAGGCGACAGCACACGGCAGTTCAATCAACTCGGAGCCGAACTGATTGGACCGAATGCCCCTGAAGCCGATGGTGAGATTATCGCCGCTTCTCTCGAAGGTCTCGAAGATATTGGCATCGACTCAGCCTACGTAGTCATTGGGCACGTCGGTATCATCCTGGACGCACTTGAGCAGGTTGGTGTTACGGAGCGCGCAAAGAATTTCCTTGTCAACGCAATTCCTGAACTGAAGAACGGGAACATTGACGATGTCAGAAACCGTGCAATCGAGCTTGGGTTTATCTCCGATGCAATCGTTCCAGATGAACAGGCTGAAGCAGACCGAGAAAGGTTGGCTTCGACGATAGAGCAGGTGATGACTGAGGGTATTGGTGTATCTCTCGCTCAGAACACCGGGTCTCGGTCTCCAGAGGAGATCATCGCTCGACTGTCTCGCAAACTCAGTCAGGCTGAGAATCCAGATCAATTTGGTGCAGCCCTGGAGATGCTTGCGAAGCTAGCAACGGTGAACGGGACCGTTTCTGAATCTATGCAGCAAGTGCGGCAATTGCTTTCAGATAGTGGTGTTGGCCCGGAGCTATGTGACCAATTACAGGCTGTGATCGACTCTGCGATCACAGAAGGAGTAGACGCTAGTCGAATAACCGTGGATTTCGGTCTTGCTCGTGGTGTCGCTTACTACACCGGTGTTTTGTTCGATATATATGCCAAAAGCAGTGAAAGCACGCTTGGTGGGGGAGGGCGTTACGACGGCCTGACTCGCGCCCTTGGTTACATGAAGGACGTTCCAGCTCTAGGGTTCGCCTACAACTTTGACGCGGTGGTTGAATTGGCAGACGTGAACTCGAATTCCACGGATCCGATTGAAAACGTGCCGCTAGATTCTGATTACTCGGCGGCTGTAGCTAAAGCTAAGTTGCTACGAAATTCAGGCAAACGCGCCGCCATTGAATATCCGTACGGCGGAGTCGACCGATCGGAGGCGACCAATGAGTAACCTCAGATTCGCTATTCCATCTACAGGGGCGCTTTACGACGGCACTGCGAAACTACTTTCGGATTGCGGCCTAGGTGTACGACGAGCCAATTCTCGTCGATACACAGCAGATATACCTGCTCTTCCAGGGGTTGATGTCCTTTACCAGCGACAATCTGACATCACCATTGAAATTGATGGTGGCAGTGCTGACATAGGAATCGTTGGACTTGACCGGTTCTACGAGTCTCGACTTGAACAGGGCGATACAGTCCTTGTTCACGAAGGCTTGGGATTTGGTGACAGTAAGCTCGTAATTGCCGTTCCAGATGCATGGCTCGATGTCACCAATATGGCCGATCTCGCTGAAATCGCACTTGAATTTCGAGCACGCGGACGAGATTTACGCATTGCGACCAAGTATCCACGCCTAGTGAAACGCTTCTTAAACGAGAACGGCGTCAACTACGTGAACATGGTTCACGTTTCCGGTGGTTTGGAGGCAGCACCCGTTATGGGTTACGCCGACATCATCGCGGATATCACGGCAACCGGAACCACTCTCAGAGAGAATGGTTTGCGAATATTGGTAGATGGTGTTGTGATTTCGTCTCAGTCGGCAATTGTCGGCGGGGGTACCGCACTCGCAAATGATCCTCAGAAGCTCGATCTAGCTCGTGAGATTCTCGAAAAGATCGAGGCTAATTTGAGAGCTCGAAAGTTCCAACGAGTAACTTGCGACCTCGAAGGAGAGTCGGAAGATGAAGTGGCCCGACAAGTAATGAGTCGAAAGGGACTTGGCGGTCTAGATGGTCCGACCATCTCCGCCGTCCACACGGGCAAACTATCAACCTGGTTCACGGTGCAGGTACTTGTTAGAAAGTCAGAGCTTTCAGAGGTTGTTGGACACTTCCGCAACCTGGGCGGGATCGGAATAACTGCAAATGACGTCCAGTATGTTTACCGCGATCGCTGTGAAGCGTACGAATCGTTGCTAGAACGATTGAAGCCGTACTCAAATAAGCAGGTTCAATCGTGAAGAGGTTAGTCGGTCTTGAAGCAGGATTGGCCCACTTCGAGAAGAACCGAACAGTCGTCGCCGATTCGATACTTTCCGATGGAAACGGTCTGTTCAAGGATCAGCTTAATCCGAGCGGTTTTGCGTCGCGTGTAATTGACATCGTCAAAGAAGAGGGGGATGCCGGTGTTCGACGTATCAGCGCATCACTCGACAAAGTTGAGCTTGAATTCTTTGAAGTAACGCAAGAACAGCTTGATTCAGCGGTCGATCAGCTTGACGCAAACTCCAGGTCCGCATTTGAAAACGCGGCAGATCGGGTTCGCAAATTTCAAAGCCGAGGGCTTCCAAAAAGTTGGACAGACGGTACAGGGAAGTTTGGTGAAAAGGTAACACCACTTCGATCGGTCGCAGCCTATGTGCCTGGTGGTACGGCTCCGCTTGCATCGACAGTGATCATGACGGTGGTTCCGGCAAACGTAGCAGGTGTTGACGAGGTGATCGTCGCAACACCTGCTCCGGGTAGATCTCTTCCACACCCTGCGGTGCTCGCTGCTGCGCGTATTGCCGGTGCGGACAGGGTTTTCAAAATCGGTGGCGCACAAGCCATAGCAGCATTGGCGTACGGAACTGAATCAATCCCCAGCGTTGATCTAATTTGCGGACCTGGAAATGCGTGGGTCACAGCAGCCAAAAAGCTCGTCTACGGTGACGTTGGAATCGACGGTCTTTATGGACCAACGGAAACCCTGGTTATCGCCGATGAAAGTGCTGACCCAAGATTCACAGCTGCAGACTTGATTGCGCAAGCAGAGCACGATGTTGTCGCAATGCCTATTCTTGTAGCGCTTTCCAGTGAAGTTGCTGACGCAACCGAAAGAGCAGTTACTGAGCAGCTGGAAAATCTACCGAGACGGGAGACTGCACGCTCTGCGTTTGAAAATCGTGGAGTGACAGTTGTTGTTGCCAACGAGGACGAAGCCGCAGAAGTCGCAAACGCTGCAGCCCCCGAGCACCTTTGCATCCTTACCGAGAATCCTGAAGAACTCGGCGAGAAAATTCGAAGCGCCGGTGGTCTATTCATTGGTGAATGGTCGGCTGAAGTGATGGCCGACTACGTTGCCGGTCCGTCTCACGTGATGCCTACAGCAGGTACAGCTAGATTTTCTTCAGCACTTTCAGCCAGGGATTTCGTTAGAGTGACGCCGGTGCTGAATTTTGACAGCGAAACGTTCATAAAACTTTCTAGCGATGCTGAACTTCTTGCAAAGCTCGAAGGCCTGCACGGGCATGCTGCAGCATCAGAACACCGTCGTCGTCACCTAATCGGCGAATAAGCGTCCAAGCGTACGGGGATACGAATGGCTGGAATCGAAAAATTAATGCGTCCTCACATGGCGAAATTCACCACCTACCACGGTGTTGATCCGTCAGAGAAGCTTGCAGAAGACGCTGGGATTAAGCCTGAGGATGTTATTCGCCTCAACGCAAACGAGAATCCATATGGAGCGTTGCCGGAAGTATCTGATGCACTAAAAGACATCCCGTTACACCTGTATCCAGACCCGAATCAACGTCGACTTCGGCAGGCTTTAAGCGAGTACACAGGGCAACCCGTCGAGCGAATCATAGCGGGAGCCGGCGGGGACGAAATAATCGATCTCTTGATGCGATTGTTTGTGGATTCCGGGCAACTGGTGCTGGACTGTGAGCCAACGTTCGGTATGTACAGCTTTGCAGCCCGACTAGCAGACGCTGAAATAGCGTCGATTCCGCGGAACGGGAATTGGGACCTCGATATCCCTGCAATGCTCAACGCTATCGACGATCGCGCTCGAATCGTTTTCTTAGCTTCTCCAAACAACCCGACCGGCAACCTGCTTACTGAGTCGGACGCACGAGCACTTCTTGAAACAGGAGTGATCGTCGGTGTTGATGAGACGTACTACGAATTCGCCAATTCTTCACTTGCCAGGCTGCTCGAGGAATACGAGAACCTCGTGATTCTTCGGTCGTTCAGCAAATGGGCTGGGATTGCGGGACTCCGAGTGGGATACGCGATCGCATCCGAGAAGCTTATTTCTCACCTGATGGACATCAAACAGCCGTACAACATAAACATTGCCGGTGAAACGGCTGTTCTAACGGCGCTTGCCAACAGGGACGCATTGCTAGAACGCGCATCGTCGCTGGTCTCACAGCGCAGGCGTATCGAAGAGTGGATTGATGGCACAGATGGCATTTCTTTTTACCCGTCTGAGGGTAACTTTCTACTGTGCCGATTCGATCACCTGAGCGCAGAGGATGCTTACGTCGGATTGGCAAAACACGGGATTTTCGTACGACGATTCCCTCAATCCGTCCTGGAACATTCGCTCCGCATTAGTGCTGGAACTCCCGAACAAACAGACCGGCTCATCGACGCTCTTCAAAACGTTGTAACTGCCGGTTAGCAGTCTGTAGCATCGTTACTAGAACGATTGCTTCAACTAGCAAAGGCAGATAAATGGCAGAAGCGAAACCCCGTATTGCCACGATTGAACGTGAGACGGGTGAGAGCAAAATTTCGGTCACCGTCAATCTCGACGGAACCGGTAAAACAGAAATCGACACACCAGTTGGTTTCCTGAAACACATGTTGAGTCAGATCTCTCGTCATGGCTTGATCGATCTGAAAGTTACTGCCGACGGCGATTTGGAAACCGGTTCTCACCACACTGTTGAGGACACTGCCATTGTTCTTGGACGTGCAATCGACCAAGCGCTTGGAGACCGCAAGGGAATTGTGCGTATGGCAGATCGAACCTGCCCGCTGGACGAAGCATTGACCCACGCCGTTCTAGATCTTTCTGGGCGCGGATATGCCGTGATCAACATGGGTATCGACAACAACGTCGGTGAGTTCCCTGCAGATCT
>CAYYMP010000115.1:0-5127 GCA_964472915.1 uncultured Dehalococcoidales bacterium
AAGTGAGCACACGCATTCTTGAACCTGGCCTTCGCTCGGTTTTGATGTTGGGGTGATTCATGTGCCGGGATCCCCGCTATGTCGGGCGAAGGTTACACCATCCGCCCTCGTAGCGTAGCTTGGTTCTATCGAATGTTCGTGATTGTCTCGGTCTTTGGCTGCTCTCCGTCGTCGTCAGCCGGCAAGTCTTCAATTCTGAATGTCTGGACCTGACCGTTCCAACGGAACATCTTGCCCCGGTTCTGCTTTGCAGCGATACGTCGCTCTTTCGTTGAGCCTTCCAGAATTCGATCGAGGATCGCATCAACAGAGTTCTCGACTACACCAAGCAATGATCGGTCGATGCGTTCGTCAATGTATGGAACGCCCCATGCTGCACCCTGGATTGCTTTTGCAAGCATTTCAGGCTGTCGAGCTGTGGAAGTGAGAACGTAAGACCATTCAAGTCCAAGTCCGGTCGGAACCATCGCCAGTCGCTCCGGGTCGGAGTAAGGCGAAACGATCACAATTCCGAGAGTCGGGTTGATCTTGCGGAGTGCGAACGCAACGTCGATTCCACCGAGATCGTAACCGAGATCAATGTCGATGATTGCGACATCAGGTCGCATCAGGACTACACGCTCTACTGCTGTGTCACGATCCTGAGCACCGGCAACCATGGCGGTGGTCGGGTTCTTGTCGACAGTCTCTGCAAGCGCTTCGATGAATCTTGCTGACCGTGCGGCGATCATCACTTTAGTAGATACACGTGCGAGGCGCTTCTTGTCTGAAGCAGACTGTGGAGTCCTGTATCGTCGTCGCCTGAATGTAATTTTCATTTTCCTACCCGCCTTCTGCCGAGTTGCGTATCAGTCGCACCAACGTGTGATGAAGGTGTGCTGCACCAACAGATTGCTGGATTACACACACGGATAGCAGCGCGGAAGCGTCATTCGACCGATCTAGTCGGCTCATTGGCCCCAGTTGCACTCATGAGCCACTTGGCTCATTTGAGTTGCGGGCTGCACCCAATTCTGAAAATTAGCTGGCAATTCGGTGGGCGGAAGTTGTGATTCAGGTTGGGGTTTTTTGCGGGAGGAATGTTCGGGAGAATCCACTTTCCCTACTTGCACGATCTGTTGACATCCCGAGCAACTCCGAGGGATCAGCGAATACTGGCATCGCTGCAGTTTCTCGCGACATACGAGATCCTGAATCAAGTTCAGGATGACGACACCACCACGTCACTGACGCGTCCCGGATGAAAGCATGTACTGAGTTCTGTAGAAGTATCGAGGGGTCAACGGTCTAATGGCAGCAAGATAACCTGCTGCCTCCAACCCAGATTCCTCCGCTACGGTCGGAATGACAACACTCGAAGCTCCTCTCCCCCCGGGAACGGGGAGAGTTAGAGAGGGGGATACTGCGCCGCGTGACTCTGGTTCCCTTTCCGGACTGGAAAGGGTTAGGGATAGGAGAATCAAAGCTGAGTGACTAGGTCACGATCGCGTAGTAATGGTTCTCCCTCCCGTACTGGGAGGGAGTTTGAGGGAGGGAGACTGCGCTGTGAAGCTGAGTGACTCTGTCACGATTGCGCCTGAAGTCCGCCCGGAGCCAAAATGCACCTAAATCTCTACGTGCACTTTGATTGACCCGCTGGACTTGTCCCAGGCTGCATCAAAACCGTCCTGGATGTTCTCAAGTCCAACCTTGTGGGTGACGATCTCTCGGTAAGGAATTTCACCTGAACCCAGCAGATCGATCGCAACCTCGTAGTCGTGGCGACCGTCGATCACTCCGTAGCAAATGACCGACTGCATTCGAATTTCTCGAAGCAACGGCTCGAACAGATCGAATTCCATCGGAATTTTTACGCCACCAAGATACAGCATCGTTCCCTGGTTACGAGTAGCTCGAATTGCCTGCTGGAACGAAGCTGACTGGTGACCACCGACCGACTCAACAACAAAGTCAGCACCAATACCATTCGAGGCATCGAGACACGCTTGCTCGAACTCGCCGGGCTCAGAACCAACAACAATGTCTGCACCCATCTTCTTCGCAGCAGCTGCTTGCTGCTCGTGGCGTGCGGATGCGATCACCGTCCGAGCACCCATCGCTTTCGCTGAAGCAATCGATGAAAGACCAATTGTCGCCGAGCCAACTACTCCAACAACATCATCAGGCTTCATACCGCCATACCGGAACCCGTGAACACTCACCGCCATGGGCTCCACCAGTGCAGCATCAGTCCAGTCCATGTGATCAGGAATCTTGAATAAACCTGCAGGTCGACGCGTCATGTACTGTGCGAACCCACCGCCGGTGTCGGGCGCAAGATCCAAGCAGTGCTTCCACTGTCCATAACGGCAAAAGTGGCATTGCAAGCAAGCTCGACCACCTCCGATCATCTCCACCGCAACTCGGTCGCCTACCTCAAGACCGTTTGCACCACCCTTTGGTAGCTCGAGAATTTCACCGGCAACTTCGTGACCTGATGGAAGTTCTTGTGCTTCGGTACGGCTCGTGGTCATGTGCAAATCCGAGCCGCAAATACCTGTCTGTCGGACACGAATCATCGCTGCTCCATCGAACATGTCCGGCATTGGTACGTCCTGCGTGATGTATTTACCGGTGCCGTCATCAAGAGCCGCGCGCATCGAACTAGCCATTTCGTGTCCTCTGGAAATTTCGGGGATGTCGTTGATCGGGCGCATCTTATCTCACTTCTTGAGGTGTATCCTCATCGGCGATTTTCTTATCCAGCAGCTCTCAAGAGAAACCATGACAGCAAACTCACAATTCCGAGGCGTCTACGCCATTCCAGTAACCCCATTCAACGAAGATCTTTCTGTGGACTGGGATTCCTTACGGAAATGTATTGAGTTCAGTCTTGAAACCGGAGCTCACGGAATCGTGTTGCCTGTGAATGCTTCCGAAGGTCCGTTCCTTACGGAATCTGAGCGACGGGAAGTACTCAAGGTTGGAGTTGAGGTTGTGAACGGGGCTGTTCCGGTAATTGGCGGAGTCAGTGGTGCCTCGACCGCCGTGTCTGTCGAACTCACCAAAATTGCTGCAGATCTCGGAGTTGACTCAGTAATCGCAATGCCACCAAACGGAGCTGCTGGCTCAATCATTTGGGATCACTTCGTGGCGATTGCCGAAGCTGGCCAACTGCCAGTCTGGATTCAGAACAACAAACCACCTGCCGGTCCGGTCGTTCCGACGCCAATGATGGTGAAGCTCCTGAACGAGGTCGAACACGTTGACTACGTGAAAGAAGAGAGTTTCTTGCCTGGTCAGATCATGACCGAGTTGCAGGAAAAAGCTGGCGGTGCAGTGAAAGGCCTAATGGGTGGAATGGGTGGACGCTATCTAGTCGACGAATACCACCGGGGTGCTTGCGGAACGATGCCAGCGGGGCACATCACGGACGCACACGTGAAGTTGTGGGACGCTCTCGAAGCTGGTGGTGTCGGCAGCGATGGTCTTCAGGTCGTAACCGACGAAGCTCGAACCATCTGGGAACGAATGATTCCGTCGCTCAACTTCGAGTTTATGTTTAGCGTGAACGCATACAAGGCCGCTTACTGGCGACGTGGAATCATCAAGACTCCGGCAACTCGAAACCCTGCGAACAAGCAGTTGGACAAGCTCGACTACGAAGAGCTCGACACAATCCTCGACCGAATGGGCGATCTACTCAGTTGGAAGGCGTAAAAGGTCGAGCGACTGCAATCGACGCGTCCCGACCGGAGTGGTGGGACCTTCGGCTGGGTGGGGTCGCCCCCTACTTGGACCGTCGCTGTTTCCGCACAGCCAGTACCAACACTGCCAGCGGAAACGCGATCATCAACAGTCCGATAACCAATACCGCTACAGCTGAATCAATGCCGAGCACGTCGTGAATCTTGTCCTCGATCCACTCCCACAACGTCGGATCGATTGGCTCCGAGTGATGAAGTAAGACATCGAAGGGGTTCGGCATCGCTAACTAGTCCTTCGAGTCGGTCGCCGCACCTTCAGGAACTACGGGTGCGTACCTGACCGAAAACTGTTTCTCCTTAATGGAGAGAGAAACAAACCCTGCTGCAAGGAGTGTCGCCGCTCCAACCCCGAACGCCAGATCATATGACCCGAGCTGCGTAAACGCCCAACCGAACAGCATCACCGAGGCAGCACCGCCTATTTGATGAGACATGTTCGCGAGTCCAAACAGCGTTCCGAGGTTTCGCACCCCGTAAACATCGGCTGTCAAAGAAGCAGTTAGTGGAACCGTTGCCAACCACGACATCCCACCAATGACTGCAAATGCCCAAAGTGCAGAAGCGCCAGGTAGGAAAATCAACGACAGAAAAGCCACGCCTCTAACGAGATACACCGCACCAAGCAACTTCTTGCGCTGGAATTTGTCAGATAGCCAACCAACAACAAGAACTCCACCGGCGTTTATTCCGCTCAGCACACCAAATGCGAGTGCTGCAGTTCCCGTTGAAATGTCCTCACTTACAGCCCACCGAACATAGTGAACTGATATCGAAGCAGTAGTGATTCCACAAACGAAGTAGGCGAAAGAAAGCTGCCAGATCGGCTTTGATTCAAGTGCCTCTTGCCATCGCTCGACAAACTTCTGACCAACCGGCTGAACTTTGACCTGTTGGTCGGCTGAACCTTCAACCGGGCTCACGTCTCCGTCGATATTCAAGCCCATGTCCTGTGGGCGGCTACGAACGACCAGGAGTAGCAATGGAATCCCGAGTCCAAGTGCCAGTACTCCAACGATGATCCAGGCTGTTTGCCAGCTGAATTCGACCAGCACGAAGCTCAGGAATGGAACGACAACGAGTCCACCAACCGAACCACCGGCGATCAATACCGACATTGCAGTTCCGCGCCTACGGTCAAACCATCGGGCGATTACGACACCGGTTGTAGCAGGTGAAATACCACCAGAAGCGAACGAGATCACGAATCCATAGAGAACGATCAGTCCAACCACGTTCGAAACGGTTGCGACCGCGATAGTTGCTACAGCCATAACCGCCAGCGATATGACCAGAACCGGTCGTCCGCCGTATTTATCGGTGAGATACCCAACTAATGGTTGCGAAAACCCGTTGGCAAGCCAGCCAATCGCCGCCGCAACGG
>CAYYMP010000116.1:0-5074 GCA_964472915.1 uncultured Dehalococcoidales bacterium
AATTTCGTAAGGTCGAATTGAAAGTTATGAGGCACTTGTTACATAAATGTTGCGGAGGTGTGACGTGCCAGTTACACCTCGCCATATTCGCCAATTCGACTTCAAAGCTTTCAACTAAAAGAGGAAATCATTGATCATCGATTCCCATTGCCACGCGTGGGCTCACTGGCCGTACATACCCGGAGTACCCGACCCTGAATCTCACGGGACAGTCGAGCAGTTGATTCATCAAATGGATGAAAACGGGGTTGATAGAGCGACAATAGTTTGTGCCCAGATATTTCAGAATTCTGACAACAACGACTATGTATCGAGCGCGTTAAAGCGCTACCCGGACCGGCTTGAGCAATTCGCTGACGTGGATTCCATGTGGTCAGATTCCTACCACACACCTGGTGCGGCAAAACGCCTTGAAGAAGCTGCCAGCAAGTGGCCCATGAAAGCTTTCACGCACTACGTGGCGAAAGAAGACGATGGGGCCTGGTTCAACACTCAGGAAGGGATCGATTTCTTTAACGTTGCTGAAGAGATCGGCCTGATCGCGAGCATGGCGATTGCGCCACACCATCAGCCGGCAATTCGTAAGGTCGCCGAGCGTCACCCCAACCTGAACATTCTTTGCCACCACATGTCAGGGCTTCGAGCTCATGGAGATGATGCCCGGTCAAATGTTGCTGAAGTCGTTGAGTCCAGCAAGCTTCCCAACATCTATTTAAAGCTGTCGGGCTTCCACTACCTGACCGATACGACCTGGAACTTCCCTTATGAAGACACTCACTGGGTGTACAAAGAGTGCTACCAGGCGTTCGGCACGAATATGTGCTGGGGATCTGATTTTCCAGTGGTCAAAAAATCGATGACCCATCGCCAATCGCTTGAAGCGTTCCGTACCCACTGCGATTTCGTTTCTAACGAGGATCGTGAGCAAATACTGGGCGGAACTCTAGAGTCGCTGCTGACGAAAGCTCGATCAACAACCCGTTAGCCGGAGGGTCGAAAAACCGACACTCCCTATTGCGTATATCCGCAACTCACTCTACACGGTTCGCCAGAAATGAGACTTTAGTACCACCCGCGTAGGGGAATTTCACGTGTTCTGATTCTTTACGTTTGTCCAAGGTGGTTGAAGCAGTGATCTTCACCGTTTCCACACCTAACGGCACTCAAGTCCTGACTTGGTGCTACCGGGGGGAAGCCGATTTCATCTGCGAACTATCTGAAGCTGAGGTCAGATAGAGCAATCACTGGGACCACATTCGTGTGGTCGGATAGATCGGGTTTACGCACCTATGAGCGCAATCGACTGGCGAGGGCTCTGGAGTTTTCTTGATTACTCCGGAGACCGGTTCTCGTCTATTCAGTCGAACACTCTTAAAGAGCAGTTCGCTTCGTTTGCAAACAATCCGGTAATTCCTGAACTCGTGGCAGGTCCGGATAACTTCACAAGCGTCGACGAATTCCGCGCTCGAACCAGACTCAGCACATGGGATGACTACTCATCCTTCCTGAAACCCGCATCCGACCCGATGTCTACCTGGGCGTACACCCAGTACGGGGCAGGCTTCCCCAAGTGGTCGCCTTACTCCAAGCCCGCACTAGACCATCTCGCCGACTCCGTGATTAGTTCGATTGGACTCGCTGCCTCGCAAGACGGCAAAACGGCAAATATCAAAGCGGGTGACCGTGCGCTTTACAACATCCCACCGCGGCCATACCTCGCTGGATTCGTCGGATTCGAGATTGCACGTAAATTCGGACTGAAGCCGCTCATTTCACTTGAACACGGCGAGTCGATGGATTTCAAAGACCGCATCTACCAGGGATTCGCAAACGCCCTAAACGATCGTGTCGACATACTCATTTCGATGACATCAGTCCTTATGCGAGTCGCCGATAAATTTGACCCATCGACTTCACAGCAAAAATCCAATGGGTCCAGTTCGCTCATGAAGCGAGTGAACGCCAAGGGTGTAATCAAACTCGCCGGTGCGAAGATCAAGAGCAAAATCACAAGCAACCAGTTACTTCCAAAGGATCTCTGGGATCCGAAGGCCGTAGTTGGTTGGGGGCTCGATACCCGGTTCTACTCCGAGCAGCTCGAAAACGCCTGGGGGCGTCCTCCGTTTGAGATGTACGCATCAACGGAAGTCGGAGTCATGGGAACTCAGTTCCGAAAGCAAGGTGGACTCGCACTGAACCCACACACTTGCTTCTACGAGTTCATTCCTGAATCAGAGCTTGAAGCAGAACGCGCTGACCCGAACTACCAACCTCGCACCTGCCTGCTCGATGAAGTTGAACCAGACAAATCTTACGAAGTTGTTGTAACAAGCTTTTTCGATATGCCGTTTGTTCGATACCGCCTCGGTCACATAGTGAAGTTCACACGTGATCATGTCGGTTACGGGAACGAATTCCTGTTCGTCGGACGATCTGACGAAAGAATCGACATTGGTGGATTTACTAGAGTCGATGAAAGCACCGTATGGAAGGCAATCTCCAGCGCGGGACTGCCAATAAGGGATTGGACTGTTCGTCGTGAAGTCGAAGGAATTGTTCCTGAACTCCACATGTACGCGGAGCTCAATTCGAACTACGACCAGGGGCACATCACGCCAACGCTGCACAAAGCATTGAAAGACTGCGACCCACTTTATTCCGACCTCGAATCAATGCTCGGCATCTATCCGCTGAACGTCAGCGTACTTTCTCAGGGCACATTCGACGCATTCACAGATATGCAGTTGAAACAAGGAGCATCTCTGGTAAGCAGTCGGCCACCTCGAATGAATGCGAGTGACGAGACAATTGACCGGCTTGTGGCACTCGACAGGGCACTTGCATTGACGGCGTAAGCCAAGACGATCTTAATGAACGAGATTTACATAGCACTACCATTCGTACAGTTCGCAATTTCTGCGTTCCTGGCTGTGCTTGTCTTCTTTTCAGATCCGACAGATCGGACCAACCGCATCTTCACGATGTTCCTTGTCGCAATGGCAGCTTGGGGTATCACGATCTTCGCCATGCGAGATGCGTTCCCAGATGCCGGTGTTGCGTACACCCGAGAACTGTGGGCACTTGCCGTAATTCCCTTCTCCAGCATCTTCTTCCTCCACTTTGTCCTGCGTTACTCGCAAGCACGAAGTGGAAATCTGACGCTGTACTCCTTCTACACAGTTGGTGTTGTTTCCGCGATTCTTTCTCTTGGTGGATTTACTTCAACCGGCATGGTTGAGAAGTTTTATGGATTCGCTCCGGAACTCGGATGGGCGTTCCCGCTCGTTCTGCTTGCTTCATATCCGGCAGTATTGATTGCACTGGTCACATTGCAACGCGCATCTCGTAAAGAGGAATCCTCCCAACGCAAGCAACAGTTGATGTTGCTGAAACTGGGTGTACTGGCATCGGTCGCAGGGGCTACAACTGACTTCTTCCCTTCCCTGGGTTTGAACGTTTACCCACTAGGTGTGCTCGGAAACATCTTCTTCATTGTCCTCACAACACTCGGAGTTACCCGATACAAGATGATGAACCTTCGCCTGATGCTGCGAAGGGGTCTTGCTTACAGCGCTGTCAGTTCGTTCCTGTTCGCGGTCTACGGAGTGTGTATTGGTCTAGTACTACTTTTCACACGTGACCTGAGTGCAATTGCCGCCATGTTGTTCGGTGGTGGGGCAGTCTTGATCGTCGGTGTCATGATTCAGCCGATGATGCAGAAGCTACAGGCTGTCGTTGATAAGGCGTTCTACCGAGAACAGCATGACCGAATCACAGCTCTTGCAGAACTGAATAACCTCACGCGTGACATTACGGACTCCCCTACTGTCGCAGAGGGAATCGTTTCCACGGTTCGTCAGGCAATTCAGTCTGACTGGGTCGGTGTGTTGCTTCCTACGCCAGACGGAAAATCGTTCACTTCGGTAGCCGACACTCGGGAATCATCGCCAGGATTCGAACTCTCCGCGACTGGCTCTGCCGTTTCAAAGTTGAAGCGGTCTGGGTCAATCATCCAACTCGACCCGGGAAGTTCATTGAGCCCTGAAATCGAATTCGATGAGTCTGAATCTGAACTATTCGAAGAGATCGAAGCCCGAATTCTCTTGCCGATGCTTGCAGCAGGGAACCTGACAGGTGTCCTGGTAGGTGGTCGAAAGATCGTGGGTTCAGGATTCCTAGCGGCAGATTTGGAATTTATTAGCACTGCTGCAGGGCAGGCTGCCATTGCCGCTCGTAACGCCAGCATGTATGCCGACGCACGCCGAGAGGCAAGCGAACGATCCGCTCTTGCAGAACTCGGTCGAGTTGTCAGCTCAACCCTGGAACTCGACACAGTATTCGAACGCTGTGCGGAGCAGGTCAGGACCTTGCTGCCTGCAGATCGAATTGCGATTGCCCTTGCGAGCGAGGATTCCAGTCATTTCGAAATAACTTACGTCTACGGAATGGCAATTCCTGGTTGGAACCAGGGTGCAAAGGCCGCAATTGCCGGTTCGCCACTCCAACCAGTATTTGAGTACCACAGCGGAATCACCCTCGGGACAGTGAATGCTTCTCAATCTCATTCACAGAATCAGATGCGAACAGACAGTGCCCAACTCGGTCTCAGTTCGTTTATGGCAGTTCCGTTTATTGCTCGAGGTGCCGTAATTGGTGCGCTGATTCTCGAGTCCCGTCGCCCACAAGCCTATCGAGCTAGTGAGCTCTCTCTCGCTGAACGAATTGGTGGACAGATCGTCAACGCTATCAACAACTCACGCCAGTACATCCAAGCGATCGAACTTGCCGAGGCCAACGAAGCAAAAATTCGCCTCGACGCTGAGAATTCGGAGTTGCAGCGCTTGAATGAAGCAAAGATCAAGTTCCTATCGACGGTGTCCCACGAACTTCGCACGCCTCTCACGAGCATGCTTGCATTCGCCAGCCTATTGAAGCGCAACAAGCAAGGAAACCTGACTGATAAAGACGTTAGGAAACTCGAAATCATCGACAACAATGGTCGTCGATTGAACGTACTTATTCAGGACCTGCTTGATGTATCCAGAATGGACATGGGTAACCTGGCACTCGAGCC
>CAYYMP010000117.1:0-4805 GCA_964472915.1 uncultured Dehalococcoidales bacterium
CACCTCTTCACTCCCAACGTGCCAGGGAGAATTCCAACCGACATGGAGGTCCACAGGTTTTACCAGCAGCTCCTCAAATCCACCTAGTCGACGTGGCTCCCGGTAACCATTCGGTAGGCGTAGTCGATGGCGGACACCATGTTCCGGTGGTCCGCGATTCCCTCCCAGGCGATGTCGAAAGCGGTGCCATGGTCTACAGAAGTGCGAATAATTGGGAGACCAACCGTGCAGTTAATTCCCTCGCTGAATCCGATTAATTTCATTGGTATATGACCCTGGTCGTGGTACATCGCAACCACGATGTCATATCCACCTTCATAGGCAATTCGGTACGCCGAATCTGGTGATACCGGTCCTTCGGCATCAATGCCCTCAGAACGTACTGCCTCTATGGCGGGAGCAATCTCCTCGGCTTCCTCGGTACCGAACAATCCTCCATCTCCGGAATGAGGATTCACACCACAAACAGCAATCCTGGGTTCACTAAAACCGAGTTGTTTTGCGTGGGCATTGGCGGCACGTGTGCAAGCAATAATCCTGTCTTTTTTCACGCGCTTGAGAGCGTCAACAAGAGAAAGATGGGTTGTCAGATGAATCACGCGGAGTTTCGGGGAGCCCAGCACCATGTACTGGGTATTCACTCCACACAAATGCGCTAGCAAACCCGTGTGCCCGTCGAATTCATGCCCTGCCATAACCATTGCTTTCTTGTTCAAAGGCGCAGTCACGATTCCATCAGCTTCGTCGCTCAAGCACAGTTCGGCCGCTCGAACAACGTACTCGTATGCGGCATTCCCTGTGTATGCCGCAACTTCACCGACCTTGAATTCTTCGGGATCGCAGTTTTCTAGATCGAGAACCTTGAGGGTATCTGGATCGTCTGAGAATCCAGTCAGTTCGTGCGAAGACTCAACTGTCAGACCCACACTCCATTTGGACGCCGCTTTGTTGACCACCCGGGCATCTCCGACAATCACAGGATTCGAACGTCCTGATTTCAACTCCTCAATCAACCCTTTGACTGCGACTTCGGGACCAACTCCGGCAGGGTCACCAAGGGTTATTAGAAGAGTAGGTTTGTTAGTCATTGAGTTCCTTTTGAACTGGATCTGTCCCTCGGTTTGACGCGAGTGAGGGATTTAATTTTCTAACCAGTTCAGTTATTGATTGTTCATTACCAAATCCACCGGCGCGGGTGACTATTCGAGTGCCTGACAGCAGCCCTGACTCGATTACGCCAAACGTAGTACCGGGTTGCAGTTCATCTTCGAGCCGAATGGTTGATATTTCGCACGATTCAGAAATTCCCGCGAACGTGTCTCCACCGATCACCGCTAGAACACTCGGTTTGTGATGTTCAACAAGGTTGCGAACGATACCACCCATGTTGGTCACAAGAGACTGGGCGATATCTGCAACGTTATCTTGTGACAGCTTTTCGCGAACGCTCGCCAATCGGACAACAGTTAAATCGCTGGTGGCGACCGCCGAGTTAAGTCTGGCTTGGTCATGCTCTGAAAGACCGTTCAGTGCATCTTCGCACGACACTTCGACATCGACATAATCGGCAAAATCATTCAGGTGATTCAGCTGATCGTTAATCACCGTTCGTTGAGAGCAAGTCACAAGCAATATGTTCCTGTAGTTATTGCTCCTTCGTACTCGCCGGTCACTTTGAGAACTCATGGCTTCCGCGAACGCAATCGACAGTCCTGCCGATCCGGCGATCAGACTTGTTCCGTCGACACTTAACACCCTGTTAGAGATTTCGTGAAGGTCTTTACCTGAACTCGCATCCAAAGTCAGCAGGACCGGCTTGTCGTCGAGGGCAGAATGCGATCCTGTGCCCGTCTGAACGTGTGCCCTGTCCGATAATCCGTTTCGAGACAGCGATTCTTCGACTATTTCTACGACGATGTCAGAAGGCACCGGCGACAATTGATCCGTGCCAACATCGGTTTCTGTAACCGGTGTCCCATCAACGTAAAGAATGCCGTTCGAGATTATGCGTCCGTTCTGGGGATATGCAGAACAAATGATTGCATGATCCAATCCAAGGAGCTGCGCCGCGTGCAAGGCCTCCACACCAGGATTCCCGCGTAGAGTCGAATCAACTTTGTTGAACAAAGTCTGAATCCCCAGGTCGCGTAGTTGTGAGACTACGCGCCGGGTAATCGATTCGGCGTCACCCGAACTCGCGTGCCTCGTACCCATATTTACAGACACAACGTCTACATCATCTGAAATTGCGGGTATGTCGCTGGTAGTCGAAACGCGAACTTTGAACCCACGCGCAGCAAACGGGGCAGCAGCGTCGAGTGCACCAGTTAAATCGTCGGCAAAAATTCCAAGTACGGGAGAAGACATGTACAGCAGTGAAGTTTAGTGCTGCAACTAATCAATTCGCCATTTTGTCGGGAGTCAACTAGACCTAAAACTGTTCAGTCTGTGGCTCTGGAACAAAAGCAGGCGCACCAATCAGACCAGCACCGACCGTTTCGTTGGTTCCTTCGTCAATCAGAATGAAACTTCCGGTCATTCTGTTGACTGAATATTCATCGAAAATCAGCGGTTCACTGGTGCGGAGGACAACCTGTCCAATTTCATTTAGTTCGAGATGTTCACAGTCTTCAGTGTTCGCGACTTCATCGATGTCGATTTTGCACTGCAGAGCGTTGATCATTGCTCGCGCCGTGTGCGTCGTGTGTTTGATTCGGTAAATCGCACCTTGTCGAAGTGCAGTTCGCTCGCTCATCCAACAAACGGTCGCATTGATCGTGTTATCTGCACGCAACACGTCCGAAGTGCTGCAGAACATCGCACCACGTGAGATATCAAAGTCGTCAGAAATTCTGATGGTTACCGCTTCACCTTCACCGGCGGAGTTGACCTCACCATTTGGGGTTTCAATGCCCGTCACCGTGGTTGTTTTGCCAGCGGGCATCACAGCAATTTCCTGCCCAACCGTCACGCTGCCACTGGAAATTGTTCCAGCGTACCCACGGTAGTCGTGCAGCTCGTTGGTCAGTGGGCGAATGACGTACTGGACTGGGAGGCGGAAGCGCGAATCAGCGGTGAACACCGACAGGTCCAAATCTTCCAGGTGCTCGAGGACAGGCACATCTTCGTACCACGGCATTCGTTCAGACTTATCAACCACGTTGTCGCCTTCGAGAGCGGAGATCGGGATGAAGTGGTGGGAACCGATTTGAAGTTCTTCAAGAAGCGCGTGAAGGTCATTCTGGATTCCTCTAAAAATGTCTTCTTGAAAGTCGACCAGATCCATCTTGTTGATACACACAACTACGTGCTTGATTCCAAGCAGTGCAGCGATGATGGCATGTCGGCGCGACTGTTCGACGACACCGTTTCGCGCATCTACGATGATCAATGCAACGTCTGCTGTCGAAGCGCCAGTAACCATATTTCGGGTGTACTGAACATGCCCTGGAGTGTCAGCGAGGATGAACTTACGCTTGGGTGTTGCGAAGTATCGGTAAGCAACATCAATCGTGATTCCCTGCTCTCGCTCAGCCCTCAACCCGTCGGTCAGAAGGGCAAGATTGAAGTACTCGTCACTCTGACGTTTGCTTACTTGCTCAGCGGAGTCCAAAACGTCATCAAAAATGGCTTTCGAGTCGTATAGTAGGCGTCCGATAAGCGTGCTTTTGCCATCATCGACGGATCCAGCTGTCGCAATTCTGAGAAGTTCCATTTAGAAGTACCCCTCTCGCTTGCGATCTTCCATCGCCGCTTCTGAAGTTCTGTCATCTGCCCTGCTTGCGCCTCGCTCCGACACCCGTGCCGCAGCGATCTCAGAAATCACGGTTTCGAGGGTGTCAGCTTCTGATCTAAGTCCGGCCGTAACAGTCATGTCCCCGACAGTTCGGAATCTAACTTTTTCGGTGGTCACCGATTCACCTGCTTCGGGCTGCAAAAAGTCCGAAACAGCCATCAGCATGCCGTCGCGTTCGAATACTTCTCGTTTGTGTGCAAAATAAATCGAAGGCAACTCGATGTCTTGTTCAAGGATGTACTGCCAGATGTCGAGTTCAGTCCAGTTCGAGAGAGGGAAGACGCGGATGTGCTGCCCTGGATTAATAAACCCGTTGTAAATATTCCATAGTTCTGGGCGTTGGTTCTTGGGATCCCACTGACCAAACTCGTCACGGAACGAATAAACCCGTTCCTTCGCTCGAGCACGCTCTTCGTCTCGACGAGCACCACCAAACACTGCATCGAACTTGTTCTCTCGAATAGTTTCGAGTAGCACCGGTGTTTGAAGTCGGTTTCGTGAACCACCTGGACCTGCTGAAGCGGTTACCCGTCCCGACTCAATTGCCTCGGGTACTGAACCAACGATCAGATCGATCCCAAGATTTGATGCGGTACGATCCCGGTACTCAATCGCCTCGGGAAAATTGTGACCGGTGTCAATGTGAACAATCGGAAACGGAAGTTTCGCGGGTGCCACCGCTTTTACCGCGAGGTGAAGCATAACGATCGAGTCTTTACCGCCCGAAAAAAGCAGTGCCGGACGGTCAAACTCAGCGACGACTTCGCGGATTATGTGAATCGATTCAGATTCGAGTGCACCAAGCTGGCTTGATGACAGGGCTAATTGTGGTGGAATAGGAGATTGCATTTACTGTTCAGTTGATGGGTCGTGAATGGTTGTTTGAATCGCACGACGACGAACAACACGAAAATTCGTGTTGTTGTTGGAAGCTGTAAAAGAGAACTTACTTGTGGTTCAACAGACAGCTTGAGTGTTGGTACAACACAGACAGAATGCAGTGCGCGCG
>CAYYMP010000118.1:0-4767 GCA_964472915.1 uncultured Dehalococcoidales bacterium
TGGGAGTTGTACAACATTCGAGACGACAGGACAGAGTTGAACGATCTGATCAACACCGAAAAGGAACGCGCAGACTCCATGATTCGGTTCTACAACGAATGGGCTGAACGCTGTGAGGTTGAAGACTGGGAGAATCCCGGCTTCACGCTTCGACCATCACTACGGACCTTCAGCAGGCACAACCACGGTGGTCCTGTAATAGCGGCTCGGCTAGGTCCGTACCGCGAGTTGCCAACCCCGTAAATCTATCCTGAACCTACTTCTAAGATGCCCAAAGAATCCAAACCACTCCACTACGAAACTATTGAAGCCATTTCGCCTCGAATCAAGTCGCGAGAGATAAGTTCGGTCGAGCTAACGAAATACATGCTCGATCGAATCGAAGCGGTCGACGGTCGTATCAGGTCTTACGCCACGGTCACATCAGGATTGGCACTAGAGCAGGCGGAACGAGCTGACGCCGAAATTGCTGACGGAACATATCGAGGACCGCTCCACGGAATTCCATTAGCGGTCAAAGATCTGTGCAACACCACCGGAATCAAGACGATGGGTGGTTCGGCTGTATTTCAGGACAATATTCCAGACCACGATGCGACGGTGGTTACTAAACTCCGTGAAGCCGGTTCGGTTCTTCTTGGCAAACTGAACATGACCGAAGGAGCAATGGGCGGGTACAACCCGAAATTGCAATTCCCTGAGAATCCCTGGAAAGAATCCCATTGGCCAGGTGCTTCATCCTCTGGTTCAGGGGCGGCAACGGCAGCAGGTTTGGCGTTCGCAACACTAGGGAGCGATACCGGTGGTTCGATTCGGCATCCAGCAGCAGTGTGTGGAACGGTTGGACTCAAGCCAACATGGGGACGGGTCAGCAGACACGGGGTGATGGACCTTGCTGCATCGCTCGACCATGTGGGCCCTTTGACACGCTCAGCAGTGGACGCCGGCTACGTTATGCAGGCAATTTCCGGGCACGACCCACTTGATCCCACATCGTTGGTGCAAGCAGTTGATGACATGACCGCGGACGCCGGTCAATCCGTCGAAGGCATACGTATTGCCTTCGACGAAAACTATGCTTCGGAAGACATTGACCCAGATTTTGCTGCCGCAGTCGAAAGCGCTGTTCGGGTGATGGAAAATCTTGGTGCATCAGTCGTCGGCGTAAAAATGCCGAATATATTGCGAGAAGCAATGGCAGCATGGCCGGTGATTTGTTCAACAGAAGCTGCAAACGCCCATACTGAAACTTACCCTGACCGATCAGATGAATACGGACCATTTTTCAGACAGTGGCTTGAAAACGGTTCGAATCACACAGCGATCGAATATGCGCAGGCGAATGAGCTGCGGCTTGCTTTGAACGGAGAATTGCGGGCAACTCTATCGACAGTCGATGTGCTCGCTTGTCCGTCAACTTCCCAAGCTGCGTACCCCGTCACACCTGAATTTATGTATGGTCCAATCCCGGCCAACCGGGATCCCTGGGCGGCACGATTCACAGTCCCTTTCGATTTTTCTGGATTGCCAACAATCGCACTTCCCGCCGGATTGAATTCAGATGGTCTGCCAGTTTCGGTTCAGTTTGCCGGGCACCATTTGTCAGAACGGTTGCTCGTGAGGGTCGGTACAGCATTCGAAAAGGCGACCCCTCACCACGATCTTCACCCCCCAGTGTGAACGAACACGAAAGGATCGACAATGAGGTTCTCAGGCAAGGTTGCGCTTGTAGCCGGTGGAGCTAACGCAAATCCAGAAAAGCTTCTTGGGTTTGCAGGATTATCAGCGTTGGAAATCGCTCGTGATGGCGGGAGTGTCGTAATCGGTGATATCGACGACGAGGCTGGAAAACGCTCAGTCGATCTTATGCAAAGCGAAGGGTTGAACGCGAGATACGTTCATCTCGACGTGACATCGGAATCAGACTGGGATGATGCAGTAAATATCACACTCGAAGTGTTCGGAAGCCTCGACATTTTGATCATGGCCGCTGGTATTCCGGATCGTGGAGATACGGTTGACTCGACACCGGTGGACAAGTGGCGACGAGTGATGGATGTCACAAACCTTGGAATGTTCCTCGGAACAAGGGCTGTAGTGGCACCGATGAAGGAAACAGGAGGTGGATCAATCGTTCTGATCTCCTCGATGATGGCGAAGGTGGCTCGTGACCAGGCGAATGCCTATGCGGCGTCAAGAGCTGGGATGACCCATTTCGCCCGTTCAGCGGCGGTTCAGTACGGACCTGACAACATTCGGGTCAACTCGGTACTTCCAGGATGGACGTACACGCCGTTCACCGCTCCCGCTTTCGGTGAGGAATGGAAGGAGCGACTGGCTGCGCGAGTTCCACTGAGGCGCGTTGCGGATGCAAGCGACATAGCCGGCCCGATACTTTTCCTCGCTTCGGACGAGTCGAAGTATGTAACCGGCTCGGAGTTACTCGCCGACGGCGGAACCACAGCGTGGATTGGTCCCCTGGACTAACCTCAACTAAAACTGCCTGATCCAGATCGTCCAGCCTGTCTCGGGTCCTTCCACGTGCAAATAGAAAGTCCCTTTGTTTCCTGGCACAAGGTTCACTCCACCAATATCGCCCGTGCCCGAATCGTTGATGATTTCGTTTAGAGCCTCGCCAGTCTCCGGATCATAGAGGGTGACAACAATAGAGTTGGCTCCTGGACCTTTTGCGTCCCACTCAATAACCCACGGCAGGTTCGGAGGTGAAACGAATGTTCCCGTGTCTGCAGTACCGTTGCCCGTAAACATTGAGAATCCGATCGGAGTTGCCGTCGGAACTGGCGTTGGGGATGGGATCTGCGTTGCTGTCGTCGTCGGAGCCGGGGTGTTTGTCGGTACCGGCAGAGGAGTTGCAGTTGCGGTCGGAGGCACGGGTGTAGATGTTGCAGTTGGTGCGATCGCAGGCGTAGCCGTAGGTACCGTGGTTGACCTCGCAGTTGTAGCAGTTGGTGGGGATGGACTGGGCGTCGCAGTTGGTGGCGTTAGTGAGGCAATGGACGACGTACTTATCGCTTGAGGATCCGACGTGCCTTCGCTATCACTACCTCCACATGCAACGATCAGGACAGATAATCCAACAATTATTTGAAGAGCAAAAGCCTTACGCATTCAGGACTCCCAGGGGCCGATTGTGTTCTAATCCCATCCTACGCGGGTCATTACTTTATTATCCAACGGGTGTATCAAAGCGACGACAGTACTTTGATCCCGTTCTATCAAATAAATGAAACAACTCCTTAATCTGATTCCACTTCTCAACGCTCTGCGGTATTCGTTCGCCGGAATACGAAGTGCAATTTCATCAGAGCGAGCATTTACTCAAGAGCTAATAGTCGCGGCTGTTGGTGTGGTCGCTGCCGTTTTGCTTGATGTGACAAGCACAGAACGCGTGTTACTTATTGCCGTGCTTTTCCTGATTCTGATTGTGGAATTGATCAACTCCGCAATAGAAGCCGTTGTCGACCTGCAAACCTCAGAAATTCACCCACTTGCAAAAAGGGCCAAAGATTTTGGATCTGCCGCTGTGTTCCTGACGATCGGGCTTGCGGTTTTCACGTGGGTGGTGATTCTGTTCGCTTAGCAGCGCGCACCAATAAGTTAAATACCCCTGTAGAGAGACGCTCTGCTGGGTATGAGCTCAGACACTAATCCCAACGACTACCAACAAATTGCCGATTGGGCGCACACAATGTTCTTCAACCTGTCTCGAACCAAGAAATTAGCAACACCGCTAGCTTTTATGTTGGTGCTTCTCGTAACTACAGCGTGCGTGTCGGTTTCGCTCGGGGATGAAGAGAGCGGCGGTGGAGAGAGCTCTGACCAAATATTCAGACAGTTCAACACGAGTTCGACGCCAATGGTCAACGTAACCGGGTTTAACGGTCGAATCACGATTACCGCTGACGAGAGCAATGCTGTTTCGGTCGAGGCAAACCTGAAACGACCAGACCGAGTTTCATTTGAAGCAACAGTTGACGGTGACGTGGTCAATATCACAGCGCGCCAGATTGGGGCAGGTGTTTTCATTGGTTCCAACCCATCGGCTCAGATGAACCTGTCTGTGCCATCAGGTTCGAAAATTGATGCACGCACTAGCAATGGATCGATCAAAGTAACCGGGGTTCACGAGTGTATGGAACTACAGACGAGCAACGGCGGCATTGTTGTCGAGGATCTTTCCGGGTGTGTCGATGCGACTACCAGTAATGGTTCGATTGCACTGTCAGGTGACCTGTCAGAGAAGTCGGTAAATTCACTAAAGACGTCGAACGGATCAATAACTGTTTCCTTTGAATCCGAACCCGACGTCGCCGTGGATGCGAAGACCAGCAACGGTGTTGTGTCTACTGACATCCCAATCCTGACATCTGTCATGGAGCGCACCAGGTTGATTGGGGAGTACGGTAGCGGCAGCGCTACTTTGAAAGCTGAAACCTCGAACGGCAACGTAACGTTCGAGCAGGAATAGATGCATGTTCTGCTGCGTTTGGTAAACAGCTGGCACTCGGTGTAAATTGCCATCTTAAATTGGCAATTTGTGCGTCAGGAGGTGGGCGATATGGGATCGGTGAAGAACGGAACCCTTGGAGCGTTTTCAGTAAGTCTTTCGGTCAGTGACATCGGTGAATCAAGCTCTTTTTACGAGAAGCTTGGGTTCGAAGTCTTCGGTGGCGATCAAGACCAAAACTGGCTCATCATGAGAAACGGTCCAGCGTTCGTCGGACTGTTCGAAGGAATGTTCGAAGG
>CAYYMP010000119.1:0-4514 GCA_964472915.1 uncultured Dehalococcoidales bacterium
GTCCAGAGAGTCGCCTTCGCGTACTCGGTACTGCTTGCCGCCGGTATTGATAATCGCGTAATTTGTGGTCATTCGTGTGTAATCCGTAAATTGCCTAACCTGTCTATTCTAAGTTGCAATTACGCCTAGGGTCAATTTCAATTCACCCGTGTTTTTGCAGAATAAATCTCGGTTTGAATTACGACTCGAATCGAAGCGTCGGAATTAGATCACCGCGCTGTACTGCGTTTTCGATCATTGTGGACGGGATGTCGGAAGTTGAAATTGAACCTTGCTTGTTCAATTCAACCACCAGTTCTTTATATGCCGTTGCCGTCGAACTGTAGTCGTTCCAAATACGACCGTCCTGAATTTCACACCAGGGAGCAAGAGCCAGCCTGTGTTGATCAAACTCAACACGTCGTCTGGAATGGTCGGAAGAAGTGATCACTGACTCATATCCATCGACCATCACCTCGATCGAATAGCTATCACTTACCTCAGCACGTACATCATCGAGGCTTGGTGGATCACTGACTGAGTCGAGTATCGCTGTAACCGCCTGATCTCTATCGCCGTAGGGAACAAGATTAATTCCTGGAACGGACTCGAACTCTCTGAGCGCCCCGACTCGCGCAGATATCGATGGAGTTCCAGCTACCACTGATTCAATCGGAACCAAACCGAACGATTCAACGAACCTTCCGAGGTTAAGGGTCACATCACCAGCGGCAAGATAGGCTGGCATATCTTCTGGAGACAGCCACTCGTGAAGTTCGACAATGTCGTTGCCACCGTGCTCCTGGATCGCCGTGTTCAGCGACTCAAGCGACTGTGCTGCCTCATCAAAATTCGAGTCGGCGGAATATGCAGGCACAAGCATTCTGATTTTGCGTTCCGGCAATTCTCTCTCAAGTGTGATCGCGACCTCGATCGACTCCAGAAGACCTTTCGATTCCTGTGGTCGATGCGGATAGAGAAGAATGATGTCTCCATCTTCCCTGGGACGTATCGAGGAGGGCAGTTTCGGTGATATTGAAGTCGGAATTTCGATTCCGTTCGGAACGGTAACTACCGGCTCGACAAACCCGCTTCCGGTGATGGCTGCGGTCGCTTCGACACACCTTTTCAAGTAGTCACTCGGGACAATCGTTGCCGATGCATTGAGAGTTGTGACCGACAACAGTGCTTCTTCATACACCAAGTCGTGGATAGAACGAACTGGGTCTGCGGATCCAAGCGCCTGTCGCAGATACATAGCGTCAGCGTGTAGATAAACGTGATCAGCCCACTCACCTGCACTGCTAATAGCACTCGCCGTTAGGCTCAGAGCCGCAGGGCTAACCTGGTGTGTCGCCGGGAATGCTCCTCGAAGCTGAAGTATCGGCAGTACGTCTGCACGCCCTATCTTGAATCCCGACAGGTTGGCCTCTGTACGAGTGCAATACACCCGAACATCGTGACCCCGCTCTGAAAGTCCAGCAACGACCTGTTGCAAGATACGTTGAGAGCCCCCAATGACTTGCCCTGAGACAAGAGGGGCAGCGGAAATAGCAGCGATCTTCATCGTCTAACCGTTGTTGCCGTCAGCAAAGACGCCGAATTGCCTCTGAAACCAGACAAGCGGATCACCATCTGAGACTGAAATCGCCTCAACCTTGCCGATGAAGACCGTGTGATCACCTGCCGGATGAGCCGCGAACACCGAACAATCCATCGAAGCAATGGCATTCGCAATTACTGGTGATTGCTCAAGCTCGCCTAGCAAACTAGATTCCAGGTGCCCGCGAGACTCTGGTGGCGTAGCGAAGTGTTTCGCTATATCGGTTTGCGAACTATCAAGAATAGAAATTCCGAAACGCCCGGTGTTCGAGATCAGTCCGTGGGACTGGCGTTCCTCGCCAACTACAGCGAGTACGAGCGGGGGATCAAGCGAAACCGAAGTCACACTGCTGGCGGTCATACCGTGTACATTCCCGTTCGGCTCGACCGTTGTTATGACCGTGACCCCGGTGGCAAAGCGAGACCACGCGTCGCGATACATTTGCTGAATTCGATCAGTGGATTCCAATAGTTTCCCGCCCCGGAATGTTCGTGGTGCGGATTATAGACATCGCTAACTTAGCGACGTGCTCAACGGTGCAACCATTCGATCGGATCTGGATCGACGTAACCCGACAGCTCAACGTACGCCACGCCAGTTATTGGGTCCCCGTCCTTAGTCCCTGAAACATCAACCTTGCCTTCCCAGTATGTAGACGCTCGCGGGAGTCCTTCACTAACTTCCTGTTCATCCCAGATGGATAGGAGGTCCAACTCAAGCGCAATTTCCTCTACGTTCATTTGCCATTCGGAGGGGTATTCGCCCCCTGAGTGCGGACTGGTCCAGGTCTCAAGAACATCGATTTCGATTCCGTCGGTAACCTGAGTTACCAGACCATCGACATCCATAAATGTGGCATAAAGATCCACCGACTCCCCATCTACACCACGTGCATCGGACACCATGAGTGCAGATCCGTCATCGAATAGTAAAGCGAACCATTGCCAACCAGCAGGTTTTCCAACAACGAAGAAATCGCCCCACTGATGATCAAACCACGAAGTGCCCTCAACGGTGAGTTCTTCTCCTTTGAGCGTGAGGGTCCCGGCGGTTTGTTGTCTCGGCCACGAGTAGTAGTAAGTTGCTCCTGCTTCAGTCGGGATCCAGCCGATTTCTTTGTGCAGCATCGCATCCGTTTGTGCCACCAATTGGAGATCGATTCCTATCTCGTCACCTTCAGCTGCGATCTGAAAAGATCCCGGCTTTGGACCGACCTCGAGACGCCATCCTGCCACATCAATGCTCGGATTTTCTCTAGAGGCAAACCAGCCTCCAGCACGCGCCCTTGCCTCAACCACATGTACCTTTCCTGCAACGTCGAAGATGGCACCTTGCGCAACATAGTTGGGCTCGTTTTCATCGTCCTGGGATTTGAAGATCACAAAGTGATACCCATACTCATCCCTTGAGTCTGATTCGAGATGCCCGTTGAAATACCACCACTCAAGTCGAGAATCGTGCGCCAGTTCGTCTCTCGGGAACTCGACAGGTATCGGTGTAGGAGTTGGTTCCGGTGAGGCTCCGGTCGGAACAGGACGCGGATCTGCTGAAACCGTGCATGAAACGGCAATCAACAGCGGCATGATTCCGTAGAGGATGGCACGTGATCTAGTGAGCACGATCGACCTCCGGTAGTAGCTTGTCGAGCCATGCTGGCAACCACCAGTTCCAGTCACCAGCGATTCGCATAATCGAAGGCGCGACAAGTGCTCTGACAAGTGTCACGTCAACAAACACGGCTAGTGCGAGTCCGAGTCCAATCGCCTTCACCACGACAACATCAGCCAATACGAAGCTCGCAGCTACAACGATCAGGATTCCTGCTGCACCAGTGATGATCAACCCACTCTTTTGGAGTCCTTCAGCAACGCTCTGTTGGTTGTCTTTTGTTCGGTCATAAGCCTCTGAAACACGGGATAGCAGGAATATTTCGTAGTCCATGCTCAGACCAAAAATGATCGCGAACAGAAGAATCGGAAGGGTCGCCTCAATAACGCCCATTGCCTCGAAGTTCAAAACCCCGGAAAGATTGCCTTCCTGGAATACAAAAACCAGTGCTCCATAACTGGCAAGGATCGACAAAACATTCAGCACGACCGCTTTGAGTGGGAGGATGACTGACCTGAACAAGATCATGAGAGACACGTACGTAACTAGCAAAACCGCACCGATCACATATGGAAACTTTCCGTAGAGGGTGTTGACGATGTCAGTGATTTCACCGGCACCACCATTGACGTGCAATTCACCTGATTCAGGGATCAGAGCACGTATTTCTGTTACAAGGGAACGGGTCTCCGGCCAGAACGGGTGCAGGTCACTTTCAACCAGGTACAAGATCGCTCCATCGCGGGCGGCATCCCTAATCAACCGTGATGCAGTCACATCAGTTACGGACTCCGGGTATTGATACAAAATCTCGTAGTCATCTGGGCCGAGAGTTGGATCGAGGTTCACGATGCTGGAAACGGCGCTAACACCTCCTAGCGACTCGATTGCCCGACCGACGTCGTACGCGTCTCGAATGTTTTTCGAATCGAACGGACTTCCTTCGAACGTGTACGCCACCGGAATCACCGTTTTCACAGCAAATCCGAACTCTTCACGAAGCACATCGAAACCCTGTCGTGATTCGAGTGAATCAGGAAGGATCGTGGCGTCGACAGTGCCGAGTCGCATGGACATTGCCGGAACTGCGAGTAAGACCAGGATGGCGGAAGTTGGGATCAGCACCAACCAGGGACGCTTCATCACCCAGTTGGAAAACGGTCCCCAGAAGCTAGATCGTTTCTGCCAATCAGGTCCTACCCTGAAACGATTTACACGTTCGCCAAGTACAGCAAGAATTGCAGGCATTAGCGTTAGTGCTGCAAGGAGTGCAGCGAATATGACCGCTACAGCCCCGATGCCTACTGACCTGAGCATCATCACG
>CAYYMP010000120.1:0-4480 GCA_964472915.1 uncultured Dehalococcoidales bacterium
AAGACCGCGGTGTTCGACTCGACAAGACCTACCAGCTCAACTTCGGTGGAAACACTGACTTCTACAACATGCTTGAGCGATCACGCCTGAAGTCAAAGAAGATCTCCAAGACAAACGCTGTTCAGTCGCAGCTTGAGAAAGAACTCCCAACTGACGACGTGCACATTGGGCCATCCGACCACGTCCCGTGGCTAGAAGACCGCAAGTGGGCATACATCCGCCTTGAAGGAACTTCCTGGGGTGACCAGCCTTTGAACGTCGAGTTGAAGCTCGAAGTTGAAGACAGCCCTAACTCCGCCGGTGTAGCAATTGACGCCATTCGAAGCGCAAAGATCGCTATGGACAAGGGGGTTAGCGGTGCGATTCAGCCAGCGTCTGCATACTTCATGAAGTCGCCTCCGGTTCAGATGCGTGATGACGACGCTCGACGACTCGTTGAAGAATTCGCAGAAGGCAACTCTCCTTCGTAAGAAGCTATAACCGAAGTAATTCCTAATTCAGGGGCTGAATACTCCTGTTGCCCGTATCTGGTAAATCAATATGATTATGCAATCATTGCCAGGTGCGGGTAATTTGTTCAATACGTTCTACTGTGGAGGTCCTCGGTGCGAGTAGCTCAGGTATCTCCGTACGACTTTGCTCATCCCGGCGGTGTTCAACGCCACATGGCATCGCTGAGCCATGAACTTCAATCGCGAGGGCACGAAGTTTCGATCCTTGCTCCCAGTTCAAATGGCGAATCTGCAGTAGATATCGAGGGAGTAGATTTTCGAACGTTCGGCAGATCTGTCCCCGTACCAACGGCTGGATCTATTGCCCGAATTTCTCTTTCCGTGTGGCATGAGTGGCGACTCAAATCTCTTCTTGAAGAAGAGCAGTTCGATGTCGTCCACATTCACGAACCGTTGATGCCAATGTTCGCTCTTGCGGCATCCAGGTTTTCTCCGTCTCCGACCATTGGTACCTTCCACGCCTACAACGAAGGGCGTGGCCGTGGCTACATGTTCTGGAAGAAAGTTCTAAATCGCGGTGCTGTTCGACTGAACGGTCGAATTGCTGTCTCTGAGCCAGCGAAGGACTTTGCACACCGCTACTTTGACGGCGACTACCGGGTAATCCCAAACGGCCTCGACGTTGACAACTTCTCTAACCCTGTCCCTCGTCCGTCCATCATGAAGGAAGATGCATTCAACATCGTGTTCGTAGGACGCATAAACGAGCCGCGCAAAGGTCTGCGTTACGCTCTCGGTGCGTACTCGTTGCTGAAGTGGGAATACCCGAGTCTCCGACTTGTGGTTGTGGGGAGCGGAATTCCAGATCGTGAGTCGTACCGGATCATGGGTGAACGTGCACTCAATGATGTGATCTTCACCGGACCGGTGAGTGAAGCTGATTTGCCTGCTTATTACCAACACGCCGATGCTTTTATTGCTCCAAACACAGGTAAGGAAAGTTTCGGTTTCATAATCATCGAAGCTATGGCGGCAGGAACCCCGGTGATTGCTTCCCGAATACCCGGCTTCCAGTCAGTAATGACTGACGGTCGCGAAGGTTTGATGGTTGAACCGAAAGATGAAGCAGCATTTGCTGATGCGATTCGTCACCTCATCAAAGATCCCGGACTTCGAACACAATTGGCGGTGAACGGTAGATCTTCGGTCCAAAAATACCGTTGGTCGAAAGTCGCCGATGAAGTGCTTTCCTACTATGACGAAGTGCTTCAGAAGCGTCCGGTTCCACCAGCGAAATACCAGGGCTGGTAACGATTGCTTGATTTGCAAACGGCTCGTTACGCACTGAGAGGCGCGGTTTCCAACTGGTTTGAGCGTCCAGCGGTGGCAGTCCTCGTTGCCATGAAGGTCAACCCGACCATGGCAACAATCATCGGAATGGTGATTGCCGTTGCAGCCGGATACTTTGTCTATCAGGGAGACTTCGTACTCGGAGGAATCCTGGTGCTCGTCGGTGCCACATTCGACATGCTCGATGGTGGTATTGCTCGTTCAACGAACAGCGTGAGCAAGAGGGGCGCACTTACCGATTCGGTCTTCGATAGAGTTTCCGAGCTTGCTGTCCTGGCGGGACTTGGTGTGTACTACGCAAACCAGACCGATGATTCCACGTTGGGTGTCACACTGGCGTTCCTGGCGAGTGGTGGCTCGATTTTGGTCAGTTATGTTCGTGCTCGAGCGGAAGGACTTGGTGCGAAAGGTACCGCTGGTTTCCTCACTCGACCTGAGCGCGTTGTAATCACCGTAGTTGGACTAATACTCGGTTACCCATTGGCAGTACTTTGGATTCTTGGTGTCGGTACCCCTCTGAGCGCCCTCTGGCGCTATATAGAGGCCTGGAAAGCTCTCGGTGAGTCCGACTAACAGGCAAGTTGCATCTATCGAGTCTGTGCGTTCGTAGTAGCTTTTGACAAACTAAAGCCACAGCATGCAGCTAGCACTCCTCAATATTTCACACTCTCGCGCACTTCGACTCGCATTGATCGTGGTTGCGATGACACTCGGATTGACTGCGTTCGAGACTCAGGAAGCTGCCGCGCAAGACCCAGCGGAGATCACGATTGTTCGTTCAGGAGCTGAATCGCAGTTTCCTGAAGGGATGACGTTCTTTCTGGATGTCGAGTCAGATGTACGGATCGACGATGTGCGCGTGGTTTTCACCGTTGGCGATCGCGGTACCAACACGTATTCGTACCTTGAGCTCGAGTACGCCAGCGAATCTCTCACAAACGGGGAGTTCTACCACCGAACCAATAGCCGTGATCGATACATTCCACCGGGAACTACGATCACTTACTTCTTCGAAATAACCGACGAGACCGGCTTTACCTACGAAACAGAGCCTGCGCAGTTCCGCTTCGACGACGCTCGATACGAGTGGGAAGAAGTGACTTTGGAAACCGTCACAATTCTGTACCACGGACCACTTCGAACGCGGGCTAAGCGCCTTGCGGAAGCAGCGGTTGAGTCACTTCACCTCATGGCGGATGTGACTGGCGCAGACATCACAAAGCCAATCACGATGACGCTCTACAACAACAATGCCGAAATGATCGGTGCTGTCGCACGAAGGAGCCTGGCGAGCAGCAGAGAGCTTGTGACCGAAGGTCAGGCGTTTGAGTCCGAGAGTTTGGTGTTGGTGCTTGCAGGTAGATCCGACATTGGAACCGCAACCCATGAGATGACCCACATTCTCGTAGCTCGTGCTTCTGGAGGTGCGGCAAACGTCCCTCTCTGGCTCAACGAAGGTTTAGCTGAGTACGGAAACCTCGATCAAACCGTGACGTACGAACGGTTCCTCGAGTGGGCCGAGGGGACAGATCGTTTGATCCCTCTCAAGAATCTTCGGTCATTCCCGGGGGATCCCAACCTGACCCTGGTCGCTTACGGACAAGGTCGAAGTGCGGTCGAGTACATGCTCGAAGAGTTCGGGAACGAAAAAATGCGGCAGTTGCTGGCGGTTCTAGGTGGTGGGCAGAGTATCGATGGCGCGCTGCAAGCGGTCTATGGATTCGGGATCGACGACCTGGAAGACCAGTGGCGTGAGTACATCGGTGCCGATCCGTACGTTGAACCGACTCCCGGTCCAACTCCAACACCACAACCTGATCCAACACCTGCTTACCAATTGCTGACTGCTCCGCCTTCATCTGGCGGGAGTGACTCAGCTGAAACTCCAACCGCAGAACCGTTGGTGGTAGCACCTGTCGCTACGGAAGAAGCTGGCGAAGAATCGGTAGAATCAGTTGATCAAGGCGAACAGGAAACTAACGAAGTTGAACCGTCTTCGGGAGCTTGCTCTGCCCCGGGCAACGGTTCTGTTGATCTCGCGACAATCGGGTGGGCTCTGGGAGCTTTGGGGCTGATTAGCGGCATGCGAGTGCGGCGAAACCGCTAGTCCACCTGCTAAGCGGCGAACTGCTGTTCTGTGGACTCTTCAGAGCCGTCTTCAGTCGGCTCAAGATCATGGATGTCGAACTTGAATGAGGTTCCTACTCCAAGTTCACTATCCATTCGCATTTCACCACCGTGAATCTCGACGATACCCTTGGCGATCACAAGACCCAGGCCGGTTCCTTCGATTGAACGGGTTTGCTCGGTATCAACACGGTAGAAAGCAGTGAACATTTGCTTCTGATCTTCTTCGCTGATTCCGAAACCTTCGTCTCGTACTTCGAACTCAAGATGACCATCGACATCTGAAACCTTCAACCAGACTCGTTTGTCCTCAGGTGAATATTTCGAAGCGTTGCTCAACAGGTTGGTAAGTATCTGGGTCACGCGGTTTTTGTCCGCATAGATCGACCTCGAAACATGAGGCATTTCCAGCAGTAATCTTTGCTGTTTTGTGTCGTAGATCGGGTAGAAGCTCTCCACCAGATCGTTCACACATTCGTTGATATCGAACTCGACAGGCTCGAGTGCCAGGTTACCCATGTCCATTCTGGATACATCAAGCAGGTCCTGAA
>CAYYMP010000121.1:0-4426 GCA_964472915.1 uncultured Dehalococcoidales bacterium
ATGCCGTGATCAACATGGGTATCGACAACAACGTCGGTGAGTTCCCTGCAGATCTCGCGCGTCACTTCTTTGAGGCAATGGCAGTCGAAGGTAGGTTCTGCCTGCACATACGGGTGCTTTCAGGACTCAATGAACATCACGTGATTGAGTCGGCGTTCAAGGCCTTCGCCCGTGCCTTGCGAGACGCGTCAACTATCGATCCCCGCAACCCTGAAGGTGTACCGAGCACCAAGGGCACCCTTACCGGTTAATTCCGTTCGAACTAGACAATTTCTAGTTCGAACGAGTAAGACTCGATAACCGGATTCGCCAGAAGCTTCTCGCACATTTGTTGGACGTCTGCTTCGGCTTTGTAGCGGTCGTCACCACCTAGTTTCACTTCGAAATATTTTCCTGCTCGAAGTGACTCAACAGTATCGAATCCGAGACGATCCAACGCCCGCGCGATGGTTATCCCTTGTGGGTCATTTACTGTCGGTTTCAGTGATACGTGAACTTTAGCCAGGAACATCTCGGTCTCTTTACCAGGAGTTTCCGGTCACGCTTTCAGGTGCCCGGTCCTTGTACTCGTCAATGAATCGTTGGATTTCTACTTCATCGAACTCGTCGAGGTAGAGATGGTGACGCCAGGCGGTGACTGCGATTTTGTTTGGAAGCCGATCATCCGGAGAAATTATGAACTGGCTGTGGCTTCGAGGGACAAGATCTGAGAACTGTTGAATAAGTTCGGGACACTCCGACTCACAGTTGTAGTGCAACCCGATACCGCCATGCTCGAGGTTGTGGATGGTTACTTCGTCAGGAAGCGGAGACTGGTATCTTCCCCATCGGGCAGGGGAAGGGACGCCTGCTGCTGTCTGTGCAGCGAACCAGTGTGGTCCAGAGGTGGCAGGGACCACTGAGTAAGTACCCGAGTAAGGCTGGAACTCGTCGATGTGTCCTCGACCGTCGTCTGGATCAACCGGGATGTGTCCACCGGTGTTCAATCCACCGCCGTTTCCGCTGTGTTGGTCTGGGTTCAGGTTTGGCGAGACGACGAGCGCCGCAATAAATACAATTGCGAAGATAATTCCGCCGAACATGTAGAGAGAACGACGACGACGTTGCCTCGCCCGACTCCTGACTCGACGTTCCTCGCGAATCTGACCTTTTGTCATTCCTCGTCGACTTTCGGGACGAGTTGTTGCTTTTCGTTGATCTGCCATTTTTTTCTGTGTGCCTCAACAGTGAGGCGATGTGAATCGTATTTATCTACAGTACCAGCGTCTCTCTTGAGAGTCTTTGGTACACAGCAAAATATCGCTCTCGTATTTGAAAATAAGTTACGTCACCAAGTACGGCACGCGGTGGAAATGAGATCGCCTCAAACTACGGGATCGTTCGAAATTCCTGCTCTCTCAAAAATGCGATCCACGTGTCCGAGATAGAAGTTGTAATCGAACAGTGAATCTAGATCGTCAGCTGAAACCTTCTCGGCGACGACAGAATCAGTTTTGATGAGCTCCCTGAAATCTAACTCCTCGTCCCATGAACGCATTGAGTTCCTTTGAACAGCGTCGTAAGCATCTGTTCGCTCAACACCGTGCTCAACCAGCGCCAGCATCACACGGGGAGAGAACACCAAACCACGAGTCGCTTCGAGGTTGACCATCATTCGATCTGGATAAACGACCATGTCTTTAATGATTCCGGTCATCAAACTCATGATGTAGTCGAGCCCCAATGAAGCATCAGGGAGAATCATTCGTTCAGCCGAAGAATGGGAAATATCCCGCTCATGCCACAAAGCGACGTTTTCAAGCGCCGTGATCGAATGGCCACGGATGAGCCGGGCGAGACCACATATACGCTCGGAGAGCTCAGGGTTTCGCTTGTGAGGCATCGAGGATGATCCCTTGGTCACATAGCCAGGCTTTCCGAATGGCTCCTCGACTTCGCGCACTTCAGTTCGCTGTAAACCTCGAATTTCTGTCGCCATTTTGTCGAGGGTCGCAGCAATTAGTGCGAGGACCTGAACATATTCAGCGTGACGATCCCGCTGGATCACCTGGTTGGACACAGCGGCGGGAGTGAGATCGAGTTGCTCGCAAACAGATTCCTCTATTACCGGTGGAACAGAAGCAAATGTGCCCACCGGACCCGACAACATGCCGACTGCAACGCGATCTCTCGCAGCTGACAAGCGAGCTCGATTACGAGTCATTTCAGCAAACCACAACGCCAATTTCATACCGAAGCTCATTGGCTCAGCATGGATACCGTGGGACCTGCCAATACACGGTGTGTTCTTGTGTTCTAAAGCCCGTACTCGTAGTGCTTCCAGCAGCTCTACAAGACCTCTATCCAACAAGTCACAGGATTGAGCGAGTTGCATGCTCAGGGCCGTGTCTTTCACGTCGTTCGAGGTCAGACCGTGGTGAATCCACCGACCTTCAGATCCCATACTTTCCCCGACGGCTCGAGTGAACGAGACGATGTCGTGCTTGGTTTCATCAAACCAACGGTCGTAGGCAGCTCGATCGAACTTCGCGTTCTTTCGAATTTTTTCCATATCTTCCGCTGGAACGACACCTTGGTCGGTCCATGCCTGAGAAGCGGCAACCTCGACATCAAGCCAGAGTTCAAATGCGTTGTCTTCCGACCAGATGGCATTCATTTCGGGCCGGGAATATCTTGGGATCACTTTAGCGTTCTTCTCTGTTTGTTGTAATGGTCGCGTTGATGTAATTGATCACAGGCACGAAGTTGTCATCGAACTCACGAAACGTGATCTCTTTTGCCTGGCAAAACTTCTTCAATCGGCCAGTTGCAAATATCGTTACTTCAACATTCTCTGCAACACATGAATCACCTGCCAGGCCGTCGCCAACAAAGATGATTTCGTCATCGGGATTTTCGTGCTGCAGATCAGAAACCACTCTGCATTTGCACGTAACCCAGTCACCTAGACAACCGCCTTTTGTGCCAGGCGAATTCGCAGAAGGATAATCGTATCGGAACGGTGGCAAATCTGGTGAGCCGTCTGTGATTTTTCCGCTGTGAACTTCGAGGTCTCGCAGACCTGCTTTGGACAGTACTGGATTTACATAAAAATCCAACCCTGCGGTCGCTATGACTGATTTCCCACCTTGATCTTTGATCGTAGAAATCAGCTCAGGCGTCCCATCTCGCAATGAAACTTCTGATTTTGCCGCCGCTGAGATCTCACCGACTCCAACTTCGAACAAGTCGAAACACTTTTCTTGATATTCCCGGAAAGTGATTTCACCTGAAACGTAACTGGATCGTATTTCTTGGACGGCTTTTTCATCGGTGAAACGCCGAAAAAGTTGAGTTGCGACGTTCACGCTCGAAAGCGTGTCGTCGAAGTCAATTACCGCGTGTACGACCATGAATTCAGCTAAAGAGCACGTTCTGCAATGTCGCGTCTAACGCGTGCGCCGGTGAACTCTATTGCGTCGACGCCTTTGTAAGCGGCTTCGCGCGCCGACCCGATATCTGCACCTGATCCAACGACGCCAATCACTCTTCCACCGGACGTAATTAGTGAGCCATCCTCAGCCAGGGCAGTGCCTGCGTGAATAACCACTCCGTGTTCACTAGCATCCTCCGTTCCGGTGATCGGGAGACCAGTTTCATAGGAACCTGGGTATCCGTCCGCGGTCATGAAAACGAATGCGTACGCATCATCAGACCATTCAACTTCGATGTCCGACAAACGACCTTCTGCAACAGCCATACACACATCAACCAGGTCGGTTTTCAGGCGGGGCATGAGAATCTCACACTCAGGATCGCCGAACCGACAGTTGAATTCGATGACCTTTGGACCTTGCGGTGTGACCATCAATCCTGCGTACAGAACACCTGTGTACGGGCAGCCTTCAGCAACCATCGCGTCTGCCATCGGCTGTAAAACCGTTTCTCGCACGGTCTTGGCAAGATCATCGTTCCAGAATTCGGGAGGTGTGTAAGAGCCAACACCACCCGTGTTCAAGCCGGTATCGCCTTCACCAATCCGCTTGTAGTCACAAGCTGCCACTTCGTTGGACACAGTTGATCCGTCAAGGAACGCAAATACGCTGACTTCTGGACCAGTTAGGCGCTCGGCAAGAAGTATTTCTGCTGATGCCTCGCCGAACGCCTTACCGTCGAGCATTGCTGAAATATCTGCCGTCAGCTGTTCATGAGAGTCAGAAAGCAAGACGCCCTTACCGGCTGCGAGTCCATCGGCTTTTACGACCAAGCTTCCTTCAGGTTTCCCGAGGCCGTACTCAATTGCGGTTCCAGAATCTGAAAATGCGACGGATTCGGCAGTCGGGATTCCGTACTTGGTCATGATCCCATCAGAGAAGACCTTTGAGCCTTCCAAACGTGCGGCACCGGCGGAAGGACCAAATATTTTCAGGCCTGCTTCCTGAAAACG
>CAYYMP010000122.1:0-4377 GCA_964472915.1 uncultured Dehalococcoidales bacterium
CCAGGTTTGCCGAAATGGTAGGTCTCAACAAATGTGTACTCGTTGGTCGACACGATGTAGGCAGACGGCCAGTGATCAACGAACCGCACGTCAATCCCGAAATGACGTCGAGACTCAGCTTCGTTCTTCATTGCCGCTATCACGTTCAAGCTCCGCCAGCTGTCTCCATACAGCGGACCACCACGAAATCTTCCTTCGTCGTGAAACTGCGCTCCATCCTCAGCAACTGCCCGTGCCCTCGCGAACTCGCTCACGGGATTCACCAGCAGAGCACGTATTTGAACTGGTCGGTCTTCAGAAGCCATTTGCCGCAAGATCGTTGTATAGCTGCGTTCGCTAAAAAACTCTCTTAACCCGATCCCTTGGAGAACGATTTCACCCGTAGCAGTTTCCAACGCATCCGCGATTTCTGCACCTGTCTTAGGATCTGAACCTCGAGGACCGAGAATCCCGGAGATTCCCTGAGACACCGCACCGTTCAGGATTGATGTAAATCTTGCCAGCGAATCGAGTTCGTTAGCTTCAACGGTCGGCTGCACCGGCTGAATCAAATCATAAGCGCTGACCGAGCTCTGCGAAGGGGTGGATCGAGATACCGCTCTTGGTTGCAAGATCGATTCGACCGATTCTTCAGGAATGACCCACGACTTCCCGATTCGCGTCGCAGGAATCAGACCCGTGCGTAGCCATTTGTAGACAGTCTTTTCGCTAACGCCTAAACGGCTAGCAACATCTCTGACTTTCAGGTTCAATACACTTTGTTACAGTTTGTTCCCGTTAGTTCCTAATTATTCCATTATATTCCAATTTTGAGAAAACTATCGAGGAACAAAAAAAGAGGGGCGATCATCGCCCCTCTTAAAAATTTCGGCCAAACGAAGTTGAACTACCAGCCGGCAGCAGCTCCGTCCTTACGAGGCTCTGACCCAGCGGTAAGAACTCCGGTCTCGGGATCACGCGAAATCACCTGACCACCACCGAATCCTGCCCGGTCGTAGCCCGAGACAACCTCAACGGTGTGACCTCGCTTTTCGAGTTCACTGATTACTGATGGGTCAAGGTCTTCTTCAACCGCGACGCTCTGATCGCCGGTTACATCAACCTTGAACCTCGGTGCATCAAGAGCTTCCTGCGAGTCCATCTGGTGGTCGACCATGTTGCTTACAACCTGTAAGTGACCTTGCGGCTGCTGGAATCCACCCATCACCCCGAAGCTCAACCACATCTCATCGTCCTTGGTTGCCATTGCAGGAATGATTGTCTGGAACGGTCGCTTGTTGCCCTGGAGGTAGTTTGGATGGTCAGGATCGAAGGAGAACAGCGATCCTCGGTTCTGGAGTGCCATTCCGAGGGTTGGAACCACGAGTCCCGTACCGAATCCTGCGAACAGACTATTTATGAGTGAGCAAGCCGTGCCCTCTCCGTCCACTGCTGTCAGGTACACGGTGTCGGCCCCGCCCATCGGGTCGCCGTAAGAAACGTTTGGGTCTGCCTGCGCACCGGATATGTTGGCTCGGCGACGGTTGGCGTAGTCCTTGCTCAGAAGCGGACCAATTGGAACTTCGGCAACTCGAGGATCAGCAACATACTGCAATGCATCTGCGTAACCGCGGCGCATCGACTCGATCAAATAGTGATATCGGTCTGCTGACTGTGCACCCATGCTGCCAATATCGAATCCCTCGGCGAGGTTCAGAGCGATAAGTGCAGCAATCCCCTGACCGTTAGGCGGACATTCCCAAACGTCCACGCCACGGTAATTAACCGAGATAGCTTCATCCCAGTCGGAGTGGTGATTCGCCATGTCCTGCTCAGTCAACCATCCACCTTCAGACTGAACGAAATCAGCAGTCTTCTTCGCAATCTCACCTTTGTAGAAGGCTTCACTTCCACCTTCGGCGATCATTTGCATTGTTCGACCGAGCTCCGGAAGGGTGACGATTTCGCCATACTTCGGTGCACCACCGTTCGCACCGGGAAGAAGCTCTTTACCGGATGGACGGTGATTCAACTTGCTGAGCGTATCTTCGCTGCCCCAGTTGTGAGCGATAACTTCGGAAACAGCGTACCCATTCAGTGCGTAATCAATTGCAGGCTGGAGAACCTCTCGAAGAGTCATTCGACCGTACTGGTTAAGCGCAGTCTCCCAACCGTGAACTGTCCCTGGCACGCTGACAGCGAAATGGCTGCCGTCATGATCATTCGGGATCGAGTCGAAACCTGCTTTTCGAACGTCGTCGACGTTCGCACCAGCGGCCTGTCGACCTGAACCATTAAGTGCCACAACTTTGCGCTCGTTCTTATCCCAGATCAGAGCGAACATGTCGCCGCCAATACCGGTCGACATTGGTTCAACGACGTTCAGCACCGCCGCTGTGGCTACTGCAGCATCGACGGCATTTCCACCGTCCTGCAAAATCTTGAGACCTGCCTGGGCTGCCAGGGGCTGACTGGTTGAAACCGCTCCCTTTCGGGCTACAACGGCAGATCTACGGGATCGGAAATAACTCATCTATGATGCTCCAGCTCGGACGAAACATCCCATTTGGGATTGAACTGCGTCATAGTAGCACCGACCAATCCTCCAATATCCAGTTTGACCGGGACCTTGCCGCAAATATGAAACGACCAAAAGTTGGACTAGCCGCCACGAAGCACGTTCGGGATGTGTACATAGAAACATCTGACCTTGAGCGACTCGGCAGGATTGCCGATTTCGAGTGGATGGAATTTGACGAGGCGACCAGTTGGGACGACGCGCCAGACACTTCCGATTCGGAAATGCAGCGATTCCGTGAATTCGCCTCACGTCTGGACGCGTTGGTCGTATGCCACGGGGCGCCACGAGTAGATGCGTCGGTGCTCAATGCCGCACCTTCACTCAAGCTTGTTGGCGAACTTGAAGGGGACCGATTCGCTCAACGAATCGATGTCGACGCATGTCTTGCGCATAGTGTTCGAGCGGTCGACACGACACATGGCTCCTCATACCCGGTTTCAGAATGGGCACTGGGACTAGTGTTGTTGGGCTTGCGAAACGGTGCTGCTCACTACCGCAAACTGATATCAGGCGAAGAATGGGGCACGCCAGATCAAAAAGAGACAGAACCCGAATTCCAGATCAATGAAGAGTTGACCGGCAAAACAGTCGGGTTGATTGGAAGCGGTTACATCGCCCGCCGACTAATAGAACTGCTCAAGCCGTTCAACGTCGAAATTCTTGTTCACGACCCGTATGCGCCTGAAGTGCTGGCACCATCACTGGATTTCACATTTACCAGTCTGGACAAGGTATTGAGCACTCCAGACGTTGTCGTGTGCCTTGTCCCACTCACACCAGGAACAAAAGGAATGCTTGGTCGAGAACAGATCGAGAAGCTTCGATCGGGATCCGTTTTCGTAAATGTTTCTCGCGGTGCGGTCGTCGATTCTGAAGCGCTGATACGACGTTTGGAGCGAAACGACATGATCGCCTGCCTGGACGTTTTTGATCCCGAACCAATCCCAACAGATTCGAAAATCAGAGAACTCCCGAACGTCTTCCTGACACCTCACATTGCTGGCACCACGATGCGATCGAGGACCAGGTTTTTTGAGGAAATGGTTTCTGAATTGCAACGTCATTTTGCCGGACACGAAACTCAGCACAACCTGACACCCAACACTCTCGCAAATCGTCGAGGTGAGTAGAAATCCTGGCTACACGGTTTCGCTAATTCGCTGTCCCGTTACCGTGTAGAGCCAGGCTCCGCTCCAACTGCGCACAAACTGAAATACGTTTCCGTGTTGGCTACACGGTTTCGGTTACACGGAAAATTCAGGGGCAGAGTGCACACCTACACGAAAAAGCCAGACAGCACGTCCAGTAATCAGGTATCACTTTCTCAAAATCGCATGGACGATCAGCGAGCTCTTGGGTTAAGAACATCGTTCAGTGCATCACCAATGATGTTCCAGCAGAAGATCAGTAGCCACACAACGATGATTGGTGACAGCAGCTGCTCCGGGTGATCACGCAGCACCGAAACGCTGGCTCCACCGCGAGCTGTAACTTCACCGATCATGACGCCAAGGCTGGGTCGAGGCGGTTGAACACCGAGACCCAGGAAGCTGAGCACGACTTCAGAGAGTGCAATCGCTCCGATACCGAAGCTAACAGAAACGATCACGGGGCTGACGACATTCGGAAAAATGTGTCGGAACAGAATTCTCGGGGTCGAAGTTCCCATTGCCCTGGCGGCCTCAACGTATTCGGCTTCACGCAAAGCGAGAACCTGTCCTCGAACCAGACGCATCATGCCGAACCAACTGAGCGGCAATAAAGCGATTCCAATTACGAGGTAGTCGACAACTCCAGAGCTAACGATGCCAGAAATG
>CAYYMP010000123.1:0-4363 GCA_964472915.1 uncultured Dehalococcoidales bacterium
TATAGTGCCAAATGTTCAGTTTCAGGCAAAGAAATATCTGAGAATGAAATACGGGGGTTGCTCGCTCGCGCAGGACAAATTGAGCAACCTACTGATCGAGAACTACTGCATTGCCTTCCAGTGGGATATACCGTCGATGGCACCAAGGGAGTAAGGGACCCCCGAGGTATGTTTGCTGAAGAACTTACCGCAAACATGCATTTGGTAACAGCGAGAGCGGCCGGTTTGCGGAACCTCGCGAGCTGCATCGAAAGATGCCACCTTGACATTGAATATGCCGTTGCTGCGCCTTATGCATCAGGTCTAGCCTGTTTAGTAGAAGATGAGATCGACCTTGGGGCCACCATTATTGATATGGGAGGGGGCACCACGTCAATCGCAGTATTCTATGACGGAGCCCTAATTTTTACTGATAGCATCGCCCTAGGTGGACAGCACGTTACAAATGACATAGCCCGTGGTTTATCGACTCCCCTCACTCAGGCTGAGAGGATGAAGACCCTCTATGGTTCTGCAATCATATCTTCTTCTGATGAACTGGAAATTATAGATGTCCCTCTTATAGGGGAACAGACCTCGGCCCGACCCAATCATGTTCCAAGGTCTCTTTTGAATGGTGTCATTAGACCGAGGCTGGAAGAAACTTTCGAAATCATTAGAGCTAGATTGGATCAAGCTGGTTTAACTAAGACTGCAGGCAGGCGACTGGTGCTCACTGGTGGGGCCAGCCTACTTGCCGGGGTTTCAGAACTGGCCGGACTGGTCATGGAAAAGAAGGTTCGTATTGGACGACCGTTGAGAGTAAGCGGCCTGGCAGATGCAACTAGCGGCCCGGGATTTTCTGCTGCAGCTGGTCTGCTACGCTTCGCGGTTGAGAAACATACGGATGATACCGACCCTTCAGACATGGCTCCTGCGCGTTCCGGCATGCGTTTTGGCCGGCTGGGGCAATGGATTAGGGAAAATTTCTAGTGAACCGAATCTCTTCAAACTTGATTATGGGAGTTAGCCCTCTCTTGACGCTATTGTATTTCTTTCATGGAGATGAATATGACCATTAATTTTACTGCCCCAAAAGAAGACGCTCAACTAAAGCCCCGCATCACCGTTTTCGGCGTGGGAGGAGCCGGAGGAAATGCAGTCAATAACATGATTAACAACAGGTTAGACGGCGTTGATTTCGTTGTAGCCAATACCGACGCTCAGGCAATCGCCCAGTCCAACGCAGACCGCCAGATTCAGTTGGGAGCATCTATAACACATGGTTTGGGCGCAGGCGCTCGGCCCGATATGGGGAGAGCCGCCGCTGAAGAAGCCATAGACGAGATCACCCAGCACCTCAGTGGATCTCACATGGTATTTATTGCGGCCGGAATGGGGGGCGGTACAGGTACGGGAGCTGCCCCAGTGATAGCCCGGTTAGCAAGAGAACAAGGAATGCTCACAGTTGGTGTAGTGACCAAACCCTTCCAATTCGAAGGTACTAACCGTATGAAAATTGCCGATGCTGGAATCGAAGAAATCCAGCAATTTGTAGACACTCTTATTGTCATCCCAAACCAGAATTTATTCAGAATTGCCAATGAAAAAACGACATTCGCGGACGCTTTTGCTATGGCAGATGACGTTCTCCACTCTGGCGTAAGAGGCGTTACTGATCTTATGGTTGTCCCAGGTCTTATAAATCTCGATTTCGCCGATATTCGGAGCGTAATGTCCGAAATGGGGAAGGCCATGATGGGAACAGGTGAAGCAGAAGGCGATGACAGGGCCCGGCTAGCGGCAGAGGCAGCAATTTCAAATCCACTGCTTGACGATGTATCCATGAGAGGAGCCAGGGGTGTCCTGATAAATATAACCGGTGGCCAAGACATGACCTTGTTTGAGGTAGATGAGGCCGCAAATAGGATTGGTGAAGAAGTCGATACTGAGGCCAACATTATATTTGGTTCAGCGCTGGACCCATCACTTGAAGGTAAATTGAGAGTATCGGTCGTAGCGACTGGGATAGATATTGACGTAAGTGCCCGACCTCGACCAGTCCTTCGAATGGTTGATGAAAAACAGATCCAACCTTCAAACTTTTCAGCAGAACCTGAGAGAATCCTACCTCCAAACCCAGACTTACAGGATCCTATTGAAACAAAAACCAGAGTGGAGTCTGAAACGGAACAAAATCAACAGCCGGCTTTCGACGATTTGCCTGGAAACAGTGACCTCGCCTTTTCAACCAAAGAAAGCTTTATACCGCCGGAACCAGTAGCGACTGAAAAAAAGTTAGAAAACAAAATCTCTCCTGATCCGTTTCGTGAAGCAGAGTTGTTAAACTCCGCTTCGGCAAATGCGAGTAGACGAGGCCCTTCTCTGTTAAGGCGAATGACAAGAGCAGCCTGGCCACTTGGAGGTTCCGCTACCGAAAAAAAAATGCAGGACAAACCAATTGAGCAAAAATCATTAGGGGCAAATTCGGAACCTCCCGGGAGTTTTTCTTCCGGGAAAGAAAGAGCACTTCCCACTGAATTAGAGGGACAAGGAGCTGAAGATACAATCGTCGCTGAAACACCTTACCCTGATCGAGGTGTAGAGGTTGTTACAGATAAAGCAAGCGACAAAGAAAACCAAATGCCCAAGACTAGTCTTAATTATTATTCTCTGGAAGATTCTTCCTCTAAAAAACCAGAGGCTAAAACGTCCGAAGAGGGTTCAGAGCAAAAAAGCTTTGTCGGAATAACTAGAGAAAATACCAACTCGTCCTCAGACAGCGATGAAGATTTGCTGGATATTCCTGCCTTCCTAAGAAGGCAAGCCAATTAAGTTTTCTGCGAACTATTAATTATAGGAGCCCAGACCCCAGGAGCCTATTCATAGAGGAATGGAAAGCCGTAATATTCTGTAACAATAGGTGATTTGTAATGGCCATCAAGACTCCTTAAGAACAGATCATTATCTATGTTGAAAGAGAATTAAGTCAGCACCTAATTGATATCATCAGTTATCAATCAAAGACACGATATTTCGTAATTTAGAAAAATGTTGGATAGTATTACAGGCTTACCCTACAAAAAGAAGCTGGAAAGTCAGGTTGAAGAGCAAAATGCCGAGCCTTCCTGTTCTCTGGTTCAGCAAAAAACGCTGGGTAAACCAATAACGTGCAGAGGGATAGGCCTTCATACAGGTCGACAAGTTACAATGACCCTCCGTCCCGCAGAAGCAAACGCGGGGATTAATTTTCTTAGATCGGATATTGGAGCGGATGGTTATGTGCCCGCCTCTTGGAAAAATGTCACAGAGACCAAACTTGCCACTACGATCTCGAACGAATCGGGACATCATATCACCACAATTGAACATTTGATGGCCGGTTTGGCAGGATGCGGAATTGATAACGCGCTTATAGAAATTGATGGTCCGGAAGTTCCAGCTATGGATGGCAGTGCACAACCCTTTGTAACCATGATAGAGAGTTCGGGTGTTTTGTTCCAAAATGTCCCCCGGAAAGCAATAATAATCGAAAAACCAATCAAAGTTGGAACCAAAAATAGTTTCATTTCTCTACATCCAGCCTCCATGTTTGGAGTTTCTTTTGAGATCGAATTCAATAACACTGCACTAGCCAAGCAAAGTCTGGAGATGAAATTAGTTAATGGCACTTTTAAGGATGAAATAGCGTCTGCCCGAACTTTTGGCTTTGCCCATGAGGTAAATGCGATGCGAAAAGCAGGACTTGCTCGTGGAGGTTCTCTGAAAAATGCTGTAGTCATCCAGGGTCATAACATCCTCAACCAAGGGGGGTTACGTTATGAAAATGAATTTGTCCGGCACAAGATACTTGATTGTGTAGGCGATCTCTATCTGGCGGGGGCGCCAATAATAGGCCAAGTTCATGCGGTACGCTCGGGCCACGCCCTGAATCATGAATTGCTGTGCGCCCTGTTCAGTAAACCTGACTCCTGGTGCTTTTCCCAACCTTCTGGAGCAGTGGTCCCAGGGACCGGCACCCACTCCTAAAAATTTGTTGTTCGCTGAATTTTTTTCCTAGATTACTTATGTGATCTCAGTCAAACAGTTGCATCAACACTTTGAACAAGTGAATAATGACTAGCTTTTTCTCAACTTGGTTGTTTTTGCCCGATTGGACACGGAACGAAATTTCAATGAAACCATTCAAGAAGTTAGCGGCAGTTTTTCTGACGATATTTTTATCAGCCTGTAGCTCGTACGAAAAAGAAAACTATGTCGAGAGAAGCGTTGGCAAAATTTACAATAACGCGGCCCTGGCTTTAGAAAATCGCAATTGGATCGAAGCAAGTAGGCTTTTTGAGGAAGTGGAGAGGCAACACCCCTATTCAAAATGGGCTACCAA
>CAYYMP010000124.1:0-4298 GCA_964472915.1 uncultured Dehalococcoidales bacterium
CGACAGATAGAGGTCTAACGGCATGCAAGATGCCGCCGATGGTCGATACAACCCGAACGCACGCGTCGAACCACCTGAGTGGCGTGTGGAGGTCGACTTGCACCTCCACACAACTGCGTCAGATGGAACACTATCTCCATCAAAACTGATCGATTTCATCTCTGGAACATCTCTCAAGACGGTCGCGGTCACCGATCACGACACCACCGCAGGTGTAACTGAGGCGACAAACGCCGCCAATGACGGACTGACGGTCATCCCCGGTATCGAGCTCGGTACAGCGACCGACGACTCAGAGCTTCATTTGCTCGGGTATTTCATCGACATCGAGAATGACGAGCTTCAATCCACTCTTGAGACATTCCGTGAGCAGCGAGTAGACGCCGCCAGGGCGATGGTCTCTAAGCTCAATGAAATGGGTCTTCCAGTAAGTTGGAATCGAGTCGTAGAACTCGCTGCCGGTGCAGTTGGGCGACCTCACATTGCCCGAGCTATGGTCGAGGCAGGTCATGTCGAAACGGTGCGAGAAGCATTCGCTCGATTCATCGGAGAGAAGGGGATTGCCAGGGTTCCTCGCCCCAAACTTCACCCAACTGACGCGTTACGGCTTATTCATGGTGCAGGCGGTATTGGAGTTGTAGCCCACCCGAGAACGGTACATCGGCTGAACCCTCTGGTGAAACAACTCGCGAGTAATGGGCTGGCTGGAATAGAGGTTTACGCCGAGAAATACCGTGGTGAGAGCCGTGACAAGTATTTAGATATTGCGACTCGGTACAACCTGGTGCCAAGTGGGGGTACCGACTACCACGCCCAGGACACCGAGAATGAAGTGCTTCCTGGTCAGAACGGGCCTGAACCGGACACCGCACATCGCCTTCTCCAGAAGGCCGTTGAGATGCACGGATCAAATGTAGGATCGATCCCTGGGGCACTTCGACAATGAACGAGCCACTGATTGCGCTCATCCTCGTACTAGGCGCTTATCTGGTTGGATCCATTCCAACCTCGTTGGTTGTCACCAAGCTCGTGGGCAATGTGGACTTGCGAGATGTTGGGACGAGAAATATTGGTATATCGAATCTCACCAACCAAATTGGTGCATGGTGGGCGGTGCCTGTTGTGCCTTTCGACATCGTTGTAAAAGGAACGATCCCCGTGCTTCTTGCGTCAGACAAGATGCTCGATTTAGGAGTTGGAGTCGAAGCTGCAGCCGGTCTCGCTGGAATCATAGGCCACAACTGGTCGATATTCGTTCGCCTTCAAGGCGGAAGAGGAATGGCAACTGTACTTGGAGCCACCGGCGCTCTTAGCTTTCCGCTCTTGATCGTTTACGGGGCAGTCGCTTCGCTAGGTGTTCTCTTTTCTCCATGGAAAGACTCCGCCGTGTGGTGGTTGATCGCGGTCCTCATGATGCCGGTCTGGGCGGTTCTATTGAATCTTCCGGTAGGAGCTATCGGCTTTTGCATCGGATTCATTGTGGTGACCGTACTAAAACGCGTGACCTCCAACTCGATAAGAAATGCTGACGGGCAAATTTCTGCGGAACTGCTCAGGAACCGGGTCTTGTTCGATAGGGACATCCGGGACAGACAAGAGTGGATCGATCAACAAGCCGGAACTTGAACTGCAACATCCACACATACCTCTCGATATTTGCGGGTATGCTTGAACTAATATGACCCAGGAATCATTCGATTCAACCTGCCTACGCCACCCTGAAGTTGCATCGAACTTACGTTGCGGCAGATGTGGTGACCTGATCTGCCCTCAGTGCATGGTGCAGTCGCCGGTCGGAGCTCGATGCCCCGATTGTGCGAACATCGGCCAGGCCCCGATATTCCGTTCAACCAACACGGAAATGACAACTGTCATCGCCAGTGCGGCTGCTATCGCTGTTGGAGTTGGTGTTGTTTACGCGTTGATCGTTTGGGTTCTCTGGAACCTTCCGTTCAATTTCGCCTTCGGAAACGTGTTCGCTGCAATGATCGTTGCAGTTGCTGGAACACCGGTTGGTGAACTCATTCGACGAGTCGGGAGATACAAGCTCGACACTCGTCTTCGCTATGTTGCTGCCGGAACAATGTTCGTCACGTGGATGGTCGGAATAACGGTCGCAGGAATTCTCGGAGTTCCCGCTGCCGTTTTCTCGAACATCGTGGCACTGATCGGACTCGGCATCGGTATTTACATTGCGATGAACCGAGTCCGTCCGTAGCTGCTAAACCTTGGTCGGGATAATTCCACCGCCACCTTCTTCGTTGTAGCGAACAGCCTCGTCGACCATGTCGAAGATCGACAAACTAGGCGCGTAGCCGAAGTCCCTCCTCGCAGCCGACAAATCGTATTCGTAGTAGGTCGGGTTCATTGCGAGGTCGACGGTCGAGTACGGAATTCCTGTCTTGTCAGAGATATACGGAATTAGTTCGTCCCAGGTGAACGGTTCATTGGCTCCGAGCTGGTAAACATTTCCGTAGGTATTCGGATTACCAACTGCCTGCTCGTAAGCGTGAACAATGTCTCGCACTTCGATATTGTGCTTCTTCCACGGTCGTCCATTCACGTCCCTCGCGACAATTAGACGATCTCCACCGTTGGATTTGGCGTCCTCTTCCTGGAGTTTTTCGTAAGTCGCCTTCCCCGCATCGTCCGTTCGGTTTGCGAACTGGTTCAGGAATGTCTTGAGGTGGAACTGACCGAAATTGAGGATTTCTCCAGCACCCCAAACGTTGGCGAAACGAATCACCGTGGCGTTCAAGTTGTCGTTTCGGTAGTAACGATCTACAAGGTGTTCGCAAAGCACCTTCGTGTAGCCGTACCAATCGGTTGTAACCAGCGGGAGTGAATCTTCCCGAATTGGGTCGTCAATTCCGCTTTCCGGGTATTTGAACATCGTCGCATCAGTGCTGGTGACGATGACGTGTTTCAGACTGTCACCAAGTCCGAGGGCAGCTTCAAGAATGTTGAACGTGCCTTTCACGTTTGTGTCCATATACTGCTCGGGAGTGAACGGGCCACCTGCCTGGAATGCCGCTCCAAGGTGCAAGATTGCTTCCTGATCTTCGGCAGCTGCGTTAACGTCGGCAGAGCTAGCGAGATCACCTTCAACAATCTCCGCTCCGACAGCTTTCATTTTTTCTGCCTGTCGGTCTCCCGGCCAAACAAACCCTCGTACTTCGTGACCGTTCTCGAGGAATTTGACGGCAACGTTTGCGCCAACTCGACCGGTAATTCCAGTTATTAGGACTTTCATTTGTTCTTTCTCGAAAATTTCGTTTTTGACTAGCTAATTAGTGTTTCGTGCTGGCGATAAACACGGTCGTAGAGTTCTTGATCGAGCGATACAGCAAGACCCGGTTCGTTAGGCACTGCGTACTTCCCATCGACGAATGAATAGCCATCACCGTTGTAAAGGTCAAAGTCGAGTGTGGAATCCTCAGCGATTACAAATCTCTCGGTTACCGCACCGAATTGAATATCTGCCCTGAGGCCAAGGTAAGCTGCGTTGTAATTGTGGGGAGCGATGAGAACCGGAAAACCTGAACCCTCGATATCGACCGCTAGCTCGTGGAAACGCCAGAAACCCATGTGGAGCATGTCGGGCTGAATCGCATCCAGAAGTCCACGCTCAATAAGCTCCCAGTAAATCGTGTTACGACCTTTGTCGCCCTCACCATCCACGATCAGCGTATCAGGAGTGAACTTGTCTCTCCATTCCTTCAGCTTTTCGTATCCGGCAACTTCTTCGGTGATCATCTCCTCCATCCAGTAAACATCGAGATCACTGATTCCTCGGACAAAATCTTCGAGGAGGTCAAGTCGACCGTCGTACCCGTTGTTGGCATCGACAAGGATCTTCACGTCTGGTCCCACGGTTTCGCGAACTGCCTCGACAACTTCGATGTCGCGCCGGGTACCCGCAACGGGTTCAAACCATCTTCCTGGGCGACCCAACTTGAGCTTGACCGCTCGCCAACCTTTTTCGATGGCCTCGGCAGCTTCAATTGCAACGGCGTTCGCACCTTCCGCAGGATTCACCAGATCCTGGAAGTACAAACTTGAGTCGTAACCTTCGACTTCGTCACGAACCTTGTTGCCGAGCAAGCTGTACGCAGGTACGTCTAACGCTCGACCAATCAAGTCGAAAAGGGCGACATCGACGAAGCCGTATCGGTCGATCAAATCTCCCCATCTTGGGCTGACGTTTGATACTCGTCCACCAGAAATGTTGAAGAATTCATCAAGGTTGTGACCGATCAATATTTTTAGATCGTCGTACAACTCACTCAACGAAATCT
>CAYYMP010000125.1:0-4152 GCA_964472915.1 uncultured Dehalococcoidales bacterium
CGGGATGGTACGAACAGCGCGTTCGCCCCCGCACATCTGCTTTGGGGTTGACCGTTGTGATGTTCGGCACCCCTGATATTTCCGACTCTGATTACTCACGCTCGATCTACAAGCGTGAACGAGCCCTGAATCTCTCAGGTAGGCCTCGCGGAGTCCATATTGACAGGCATTTCGACTGGTCGAATACGGCAGTCGTATAGCCCCTAACTGCTGATCCCCCCATCCCTTTCACATTTAGGAGATTTCTTCAATGGTAATGACGCTTCCCTCCGGTCCTGAGCCACTGGCTACAGTTCGATCTGACACTCTTCCTGAGAACACGCGCTACAAAGACGATGGTTGTGATGTGTCGCAATCCTGTCTCGATTGCCCATTGAGCCTTTGTAAGTACGACGATCCGGGTTGGTTGCAGCGTGAGAGCCGAAGGACTCGAGATGATGAGGTGTACCGTCTTCGACAGGAGAAAGTTTCTGTCGCCGAGATTTCGGAGCGGTTCGGAATTAGCACTCGCACCGTTCACAGGATCGTTCAGCGCAGTGGGGCTACGCCTGTGAGTTCAGCAGAAGAAGATGAAGGTCCTATACTGAGCTTGCCAGAACTGGCAGAGAAGTCTTTGTTCCGCGCACGTACGCCGTTGCCGACTATTTTCGGGAGCGACCGAGCAGCGTTTATCGCTAACTAGGCGTTGGTGTCCACTTGGTTGGTTCCGCTAACTAACTCACCAGTTGCCTGGTAGAGCGAGCGCTCGACGATGTTCATGGCGCGGTCTGCGACACGTTCCACGTTGTGAGCTACCCACATCAGGTAGGTCGCGCGTTCTGCGTTGTCGGGATTGCTCTTAACGAGCTCCATTAGGTCTGCCTGAACGGTTGAGTACAGATCGTCGACCGCATCGTCTTCGTTCTCAAGATCATTCGTGATTTTACGAACGGTTTCGGGGTCCTTCGAAATGAACGCTTCGATTGAGCGCTTGAGCATATTTACTGCCATATCGCCCATGCGTGGGATGTCGATCAATTCCTTCAGTGGAGGTTGACTGCCCATGGTCAAACTGATCTTAGCTATACCTTCTGCATAGTCACCAATTCGCTCAAGTTCTCCGACGATCTGGAGCGTTGCGACGATTCGTCGAAGGTCACTGGCAAGCGGTGATTCTTTACGGATGAGCTCGATACAAGTCTTTTCGATTTCGAGTTCAGTCTGGTCGATACGGTCATCTTCATCGATAACCTGTTGAGACCGTTCGATATCACGGTTTTTAAGCGCACTAAGGGCACCATAAATCGCCTGTTCAACCAACCCGCTCATCAAGATCAAATCGGATTCCAGTCGCCCGAGTTCTCGATCGAATTCGGCGCGTCCCTGGGAACTGACATTTCCTTGCTCAACCATCTGTGATCTCCCGATTGGTGACTATCCGATTCGGCCGGTGACGTAAGCCTCGGTTCGTTCGTCTTTTGGGTTACCGAAGACTTGATCGTTCGCACCATACTCGATCAGTCTGCCGATGCGCTCTTCACCGGCCATCATTACTGCTGCGTAGTCAGATATTCGTGTTGCCTGCTGCATGTTGTGAGTAACGATGATGATCGTTACTTCGTTCGACAGCTCTTGAATCAGTTCTTCGATAGCGATCGTGGAGATTGGGTCGAGTGCCGATGCAGGCTCGTCCATCAGAACGATTTCAGGGTTGACCGCAAGTGCGCGAGCGATGCAAATTCTCTGCTGCTGTCCACCGGACACACTTAAGCCGCTGTCATTCAGTCGGTCTTTTACTTCGTCCCACACCGCAGCTCGTCGTAGAGACGTTTCGACAATTTCGTCGAGATCGTCGGTCATACCGTTGATGCGAGGTCCGAACGCAATGTTTTCGTAAATGCTTTTAGGGAACGGGTTTGGTCGCTGGAAAACCATACCGATCCGGAACCGAATTTCAGTTGGATCAACGTGGTCTGAATAAATGTTCTCACCCGCGAAGTTCACAGTGCCTTCGACGGTTGCCGCGGGGATGAGGTCATTCATCCGGTTGAAGCAGCGAATTAGAGTGCTTTTCCCGCAACCGGAGGGACCAATCAGAGATACAACGCTGTTCTTCGGTACCTGGAGGGAGACGTCTCGCACCGCGGGGGTTGTGCCGTAAGTGACCGACAGATCTTTGGCTTCGAGTACTGGTTCAATGTCGTCGAACGTCATTATGTTCTCGGACGAACCGGCCTGCGAAAGCATGTCGGTATTGTTTACGGTCATTGGTTGCTCCAGCGGGTTTGAATCATACTGACGTTCAGAATAACAACCCTTAACGGTATCCCTGCTACGTTAACAGACAGGTTAAAGAAATACTAATCGGAGTCTATGGCGATTGCTGCGGTCGCCCATCCGAACTGCGTTCCACGCATTCCGTGTCCGTCTTCGGGTGAATAAAACTCCCTGAAATCACGATACGCAGCTTCTTTAGAACGCTCTGAAATTACTCTTGCCTGCTCAGTGAATCCGTTCTTTGAAAAACCCCGAGCTAATAGCCAGTTGAGATTCATGCAAAGCGGTCCTCTCCAGATCATCGCTTCTCCGTCTGGATCGTAAGAGGGTTCTGACGCAGCGACGCTCGGGATTGGGAATTGTCGCCAGAAATGTTCCGAATTGGTGACGTATCGTTCCATCACCGTGGAGTTACGATCTGATGGATTTCCTTCGAGCATAAGAGGGAATATCGCACCCACGGAAAGTGTTTCATCGACCTTGTGGTCGTTGTCGTACAGGTAGGTGTAATGCTGCTTCGTCTCGCTCCAGCATTGCTCATTTAGTGCGGCTGTCGTTTGCTGAGCTCTACTTCTCGCCGACTGCGCGAGATCTGCTTCACCAGCGGCATCATGCATTCTTGCCAGAGTCGACATTGCGTCTGAGTACACGGCGTTCATGAATGGATCAATGACAACAAACCGGTTTCGCTTCAGTAGCGTTCGGTAGTCGAAGCCTTTACCTCTAACGATGTTGTACCAGTCGAGTTTTCGGTTCTCCCACAGGATTCGAGCTCGACCGGGATTTTCGACGCCCAGTGCCCGATCGAACGAAGGGTTGTTATCGGTACCTGCTTCATAAGGAGAAACGATTCCAATCAGCCCGATGTCGTTGGGATCACGATTGGACTTCAGCCAGTCATAGAACTTTCTGACTGGAGAAAGAAATCGAGTGAGAAGAGTGTCGTCACCGGTCTTCAACCAGAGCTCTTCGAGCGCGTGAGCAAGAACTGGAGGTTGGATCATTCCAGAGTTACGAGTTCGCCATTCGCCAAGTCGGCTCTGACCGTAAATGGCACTCATCATGGCGCCACGTCGACCCCAGTAAGTTAGATGCCCGATAAAGCCATTGCTACGTTGCGGTTTGAGCAATGATTCAAGCTCGGAAACCGCCATGTTCGGATCTAGACGAGCAAGGGCGATGATGTGAAAGCACGAGTCCCACAACCACTGCCAGTGATACCTGCCCCATGAGGGGATGGAGTAGTCGTACTCGAACTTGTAGTACGGGTCGAATCCCGACCGCCGGTTGGCTACAAGCCTGTGTAAGGCTTTCTCCTCGATCGAGCCATCGGGATTGGGTTCTACTGTGCGTTGATACTGCATTGCTGGCGACAAAGTTTAGTGACGACCAATACGAATGTCATTCTCGTTGATAGACTTAAAAGCAGTTCACACCCACTTCATCCGATGACCTCAAATTCTCACGAACCCGCGCCCGTTGAAAACGGCGCGCAAGAAACAACCAAACTCCCGTCGATCCTCAATCTTTCACGGAAGCGACTAACGAGTGAAATGCTTGAGATGGGCGAGAAGCGTTTTCGCGCCGATCAGCTCTGGCGCTCTCTTTATGCTGAGTGTGCTGGGAGCTTTGACGAGATGACGACGCTCAGCAAGGGCTTTCGACAGAAGCTTGCTGAGAAATATTCGATCTCTCCGCTCGAAGAGGTGATGTCCTTAACTTCGAAGGACAAGTCGACAACCAAGATGTTGTTCCGACTTCACGATGGTGAACTGATCGAAACGGTTCTAATGCGATATGCGCCGGACGGTCATCGACGTAATCGCAAAACCGCCTGTATTTCAACTCAGGCAGGTTGTGCGTTGGGATGTACTTTCTGCGCGACGGGTCAGCAAG
>CAYYMP010000126.1:0-4149 GCA_964472915.1 uncultured Dehalococcoidales bacterium
AGACGTTGTCCTGTGAGTCTACAGCCACCGATGTAGCTTCTTTGAAGAACATTGGATGAGGAAGCTTCGCCCAGTACGGAACTGGCTCATAAACGGTATTTGATGTTGCTGCGTTGACCATTTTTCTACCTGCCTTGAAATCTGTTGGTGTTGGTGCTGATTGTTAAACCCGACGCCACTTTCTCAAGCTCACTATTTCTCCGAGTGGAATCTCATCTGTGCCGGAATTTTCTGGTCTTGAGAAATAGTTCGTCCAAGCTACTTCTGCCGCGTAAATGGAACCTTGGGAATCAGTTGATATGCCGTGAGGTGCGGTGAACTGAGCGACTCCAGCGCCTGGTGTTGGACCACCGAGGTGCTGCTGGAATTCCCCATCAGGTGAAAGCACGGCAACCATTGCACCAAGGTTTCTCACACCTTGCTGGACTGGTGGAGGGATCATCTCGCCTACGTAAATCGCCTTGTCATCGCCCTTGCCTTCTGTGACCGACATTGGGTGATGAATATGGATTTGTTCAACAAACTCACCGTCTGTAGTGAAAACCTGGAGACGGAAGTTTTCACGATCGGCAACGACAACCTTGTCGGTGCCCATCATGCTGATGTTGTGTGGCAAGCTGAACTGACCAGGATCGGTACCTGGCTCACCCCACGAAGTGATGTGATTTCCATCGGGGTCGAATTTGTGGATCCGCGAGTTGCCGTACCCGTCTGAAACGAAAAGTTCACCAGTGTCAGGATGAATTGCAATGTCGGTGGGTCTGTTGAACATCCCACCGCTCTGCCACTCGCAAGGCTCGCCCTTCGTGCCAAGAGTGAAAAGTACCTCGCCATCATTCGTGCGCTTCTGAACGAAGTGACCGTCATCGTCCACAAGGTAGAGATTGTCTTCAGCGTCTATTTCTATTCCGTGCGGTCGGACGAACTCACCGTGCCCCATCCCTCGCGTAAAGTTTCCGTCGGTATCGAAAACTGCGATAGGTTCGGAACCCCGATTGAAGACATAAACGTTGTCTTTCGAGTCGACAGCGACAGAGGTCGCGTCACCTTTGAACGTAACTCCCATCGGAAGCTTTGCCCAGCCTGCTACCGGCTCGAACTTGGTTTCGGTGTTTGCTGTGGTCATTCGATTTCCAGTTCTTAAGACTTGGCCTCGGAAAGCCAATCAGACAGTCGGCTCGGGAGCCATTGAACGAGATTTATACCCTTCTCGACATCAGAGGTCATCAAGCGACCTCGTGCGTGAACAGCTTGAACCACGCTTTCCATGGCTTCAGTAACTTCAGGGTGTTCCGGGTGACCGGGATGACCCATCGACTGTGCAAGGTCCTGCGGACCGAACGTAATCATGTCGATGCCTTCTACATCAAGAATCTCTTCAATCGTGTCGACGGCATTTCGGGTCTCAATCTGAATTGCGACGGTTACTTCCCTATTGAACGCAGCCATGTACTCAGCCGGAGTCATGTTGTGCATTCCGTAGTCACGTCCACGGGAGGTTCCAAAAGAACGTTCCCCCTCAGGACCGAACCTTGCAGCTTTCGCGATACGTGCAGCCTGTTCGGCGTTATCAACGTGCGGACAAAGAATCCCCATCAAGCCTCGGTCGAACGCCCTGAGAATCGTGTCGGTCTCTGTGTTCGGAATTCGAGCCGTACAAGTCATTCCGTGCATGTCAGCGACCCTGCACATCATTTCCGCCGATTCCCAGTCGAATACCCCGTGCTCCATGTCGAGATGCAACACATCGAAACCTGCATACCCGGCCCATTCACCAATGGTCGGCTCAGGGAACGTCACGGTAAGTCCGTACGTTTTCGTACCGTTGTTAATTGCTGCCCGAATGTTGCTTGATCGCAATTATTTGCTCCAAATTCTCGACACTCCCAGTTAGGCAAGTGCTACCGTTTTGGTCGTCTTGACCAAATCACTGCGCAAACGGACCGCTTCACGACGGTCTGCCTACGCGGGGCGGAGTATACAGCCGAGTTGAACCGAATTTATCTGCAACCTTGTTCTATCCGAGAAATTCGGCGAGCCAACTCAAAATGAACGTTCCGATCATCGGCTCTATCTACCGCGGTTACCCGATCGCGCTGGTCGTTTTTCTTTCTACTGGCTTTTCCGTGGGGATGGCACAGTACGCATTCGGTGAATTCGCTGGTCCACTGAAAGATGAGTTTGGTTGGAGCCAGACCGAGCTTAACTACTCACTTGTCTTCTCAGCAATTTCTGGAATCCTTGCCCCTTTTGTAGGAAAACTGGGTGACAAGGTCGGTATCCGCCCGGTGATGTTCGGATCACTGCTTCTGATGTCTTCAGGATTCCTGCTAAGACCTGCGATTAGCGAGTTGTGGCACTGGTACTTGTTCAGCGCCCTGGTCTATGCGGGGTTTCCGGGCGCGACGATCATGCCGGCCGGAAAAATGGTCGGACTCTGGTTTCCTAAAACTCGCGGCCGGGTAATGGGCGCTGTTGTGGCTGGTAACAACTTCGGTGGGATCACAATGCCACCACTCGCGGCGGCCGTGATTACTGCCTTGAGTTGGCAAATGGCATACGTGACGTTTGGATCTTTGATCGCAGTCCTGGCTTTCATCGCATTGATCGTAATTCAGGAAGATGAAAACCAGGTCGAGAAGGAAATGAACAGGAAAGGACGCTCAGATCAAACTGGGATAGCGAAGGCGGCTGCCCGATCTGGAATCACCGTTTCTCAGGCGTTTGCCAACATCAATTTCTGGCTTGTGACGATTGGTCTAGTAGCCGCTACATTCACGTACCAGGGAGTGTTGACTCAGTTACGCCAGCACTTCGAAGAGAGCGGTTTCGAGCCTGCTGTCGCAACCACCGCGGTCAGCATAATCGCTGGAATGGGTATCGGCTCCAAGCTCGCTTTCGGACGTGCCAGCGAGAAGATCACGGCTCGCGTTGCGACGATCATTTCAGTGGCATTACAGGCGGTCGGAGTGCTGTTTATCGCAATGTCCGATCTACACGCGCTTCTCTGGGTCGGAATCTTTGTGTTCGGACTTGGCTTTGGCGGGTTAGGGGCACTGATCGTGCTGGTAGTTCAGGAATCCTTCGGAATGAAGCACTTCGGCGCCATCATGGGAGTAATGCAAGTCGCAATGATCGCTTCAAGCTCCGGGGCACCATTCATGGCAGGAAAACTTCACGACAGCTCTGGGTCTTTCGATTCCACTTTCCTGGTAGTCGTTGGGATCTTCGTGCTTGGGATCGTAGCGTTGTTGCTTGCTCGACCTGTTGAGGACGAAGCTCAACCAACAGAAACCAGTTGACTAGGATCAGCCCAAGAACGCGATAGCGAACACCATCGCTACGAAAAGAGAGACGGGCAGAATTGGATTTGAGCGTTGCCCTCTGCTCGCCTTGATTGCCGCAATAAATTGATGTGACTGGTTGCGTCTCATGCCCATACCCCTCGTTTGGACTGTGTCCGTATTTACATGATCGCTAGTACACGGTTGCGTGTCTTGGGGGGTATCCCTCAATACCTCGTCGGCAAAATAAAAAGCCCTGCTCATGTGCAGGGCTTTTTACGTATTGACTTCGGTTCAGCTTAGGACTCGAGTTCGTCCCAGATTGCTTTTGCGTAGTTGATCGATTTTGCGTCCTGGTGCCATTGATCTCCTGCCCACGCACCCTCAATGGTCATGTACCCGGAGTAACCGGCGTTGTGCATTGCTGAAATTGCGTACCTGTAGTCGATTTCGCCGTCCGGCAAAGGTACTCGAATGAATACTGATCGGTTGTTTTCTGCGTGGTAAACCGTGTGCAAATTCTTGCAGTGCCAGTACTTGGAAACCGGTGCCAGCGCGTCTATTGAATCGTCAAAGTTCTCTTCTGGAACGTCGTAGGTCCAGAGCACGTTTCCTATGTCAGGATTGATACCAAAGTTCTGGCGATCAACGAGGCCGTGGAGCAACAACGCTGACCATGAGTTGTCCACCGGTGAATTCTGGTGGACCTCAACGGTGATGTTTGTTCCTGCGTCGGCAGCCTTCGCACACGCGTCCTGCAGCACGGGGGCGAGGTCTTCGTAAACCCTCAACATGCTGTCTCGCGAAGCGTCCTGACTGCTTGGGTAACCGCTTCCTGCTCCCGGAAAATCCTCAGGATGCCGAG
>CAYYMP010000127.1:0-4140 GCA_964472915.1 uncultured Dehalococcoidales bacterium
GCTCGCCTTCCATGCCTTTAATATCTAACTCTTCTTCGAAGCTGTCTATCTGTCGACCGAAATAATTTCGTGAAACACCAATGTCGATCAGATCAATTGGAGTTGGATAAGGGTCTGTAAGTTCTCGAGCAATCACGATCATGCCCGCGCAAGTTCCCCAGAGCGCCATTCCCTCTTCAACACGTTTGCGTAGCGGTTCAACGAAATCGAACATGTGAAGAAGCTTCACGATGGTCGTACTTTCGCCGCCGGGGATGATTAGTCCGTCGAGATCGTTGAGCTGGCTGGTTTTACGAATTTCTGGAGCGTCAATACCGAGTAACCCAAGCATGTGGATGTGCTCGGCGAAATCACCTTGCAGAGCAAGCACGCCGATGCGTGGCGCATCGGCGTTATCAGGCTTCGTTCCGTTTACCAACCGCGGCTCTCAAGGCGATCGCTGTCAGCCATCTTGTTGGTCTCGATACCCGGCATAGCGTCACCAAGACCACGGGAGATTTCGGCAATCATCTCAGGGTCGTTGTAGTGAGTTGTTGCTCGGACGATAGCGTCAGCCATCTTTGCAGGGTTCGAGCTCTTGAAGATTCCTGAACCCACGAAGACACCTTCGACACCGATCTGCATGAGCAGCGCAGCGTCGGCAGGAGTAGCGACACCACCTGCGGCGAAGTTCACAACCGGGAGTTTTCCAGTGCGGTGTACTTCGACGACCAGTTCGTAAGGAGCCTGGAGGTTCTTGGCAGCGGTCATCAACTCTTCTGTTGGGAGCTGCTGTAGTCGGCGAATCTCACCGAGCACTGTGCGTGCGTGGGTAACAGCCTGAACGATGTCACCAGTACCAGCTTCACCCTTGGTTCGGATCATGGCTGCGCCTTCACCGATTCGACGAAGAGCTTCACCAAGGTTGGTGGCACCACAAACGAACGGCATTTTGAAACCCCACTTGTCGATGTGGAATTCGTTGTCTGCCGGGGTTAGCACTTCTGACTCGTCACAGTAGTCAACACCAAGTGCTTCGAGAACCTGCGCTTCAACGAAGTGACCAATTCGGGCCTTTGCCATTACAGGGATCGAAACTGCGTCGATGATGCCTGTAATGAGATCAGGGTCGGACATGCGGGCGACGCCGCCGTCTTTTCGGATATCGGAAGGAACTCGCTCCAGCGCCATTACTGAAACCGCTCCCGCGTCTTCAGCAATCTTTGCCTGGTCAGGTGTGACAACGTCCATGATGACGCCGCCCTTGAGCATTTGTGCGAGACCGCCCTTTACGCGCCAGTCCCCAACTTCGGGTTGCGCCATTTCTTTCCAGTGGGCAGCGTTGCCTGCACCGTTGGTCTCAGTTGATGTAGTAGCCATTATTCGTAGTTCCTTCCGGCTTTTGAAATTCGTTTAAGAGCGATGCTCCAAACGATGAAAAATGCGACGGCGACACCGAACCCGCCTCGCACCACTGCGCCCTCGTGACGCACTGCCCGGAATTATACGCCTGAGATTGACCAATCAGCGAGAGGACTGTGGAAAAACGAAATTGACATTGAGCCGAAAAATAAAGCCCCGATGAATACGCCGGGGCTTTGAATAATTTCGTGTGCAGGTCGAGTACTAGAGACCCTTGTCGACCATGAACTTGGCGAGGTCGGCTGTTCGGGATGAGTAACCCCATTCGTTGTCGTACCAGCCCACAACCTTTACGAATCCGCTGCCAACGGCTGACGTAGCTAGCGAGTCGATGGTGCAGGAGTTCTGGTTGCCGATGTAGTCGACGGAAACGAGCGGCTCGTCCGAGTAGCCGAGGATGCCGTGTAGATCATCGCTCATTGAAGCTTCTCGGAAGGCGTTGTTCACATCTTCTACCGATGCATCCTTGCTCAGTTTCACTGTCAGGTCTGTAACCGATCCTGTAATGACCGGCACGCGGTAAGCCATACCGTCGATCTTGCCTGCGAGATCAGGGATTACCTGCGTGACAGCCTTTGCAGCACCTGTTGTTGTCGGAATGATGCTGTTTGCAGCTGCCCGAGCCCGTCGTAGGTCACCGTGGAGTTGATCGAGAATATTCTGGTCGTTCGTGTATGCGTGGATGGTCGACATGAGCGCCTGCTCGATACCGAAGTTCTCGTGGAGAACCTTTGCCATTGGTGCAACACAGTTGGTGGTACAGGAAGCGTTTGAAACAACGTTGTGCGATGAAGGATCGTAGTCGCCGTCGTTTACACCGAGTACGACCGTGATGTCTTCGTTCTTTGCCGGTGCTGAAATGATGACTTTCTTGACCGTGCCACCGAGATGTGCATTCGCCTTGTTGGCGTCGGTGAACACACCGGTCGACTCAACGACAATCTCTGCGCCAACGCTTGCCCAGTCTATTGCTCCAGGATCTCTCTCGCTGAACGATTTGATCAAATTGCCGTCGATCTTGAGATCATCGCCCACTGCCTCAACTGTTCCGGTGTAACGACCGTAAGTGGAGTCGAACTTGAAAAGATGTGCGTTCGAAGCAGCATCACCAAGGTCGTTGATGGCAACAATTTCGAGATCATCACCGTGACGTTCAGTGATCGTTCTGAAAACTTGGCGTCCTATTCGCCCAAAGCCATTAATTCCAACTCTTGTCTTTGCCATGCGATCTTCCGTTCTTCCACTCGTTTTTGGTCCAAATAATTAGCTGGATAGCACTCTGGTTCCGGCGTACGTTGCCCGTGAACCGAGTGAATCTTCAATTCGAAGAAGCCGGTTGTACTTAGCGATTCGCTCGCTTCGTGCAGGGGCGCCAGTTTTGATCTGACCCGCGCTTGTTCCCACCGCAAGGTCCGCGATCGATGTGTCTTCTGTTTCACCTGATCGGTGAGAAATGATGACCCCGAATCCTGAATCCTGAGCAAGCTTCACTGTGTCGAGCGTTTCCGAAACGCTTCCGACCTGATTGAGCTTGACCAGAACCGCGTTACCAGCCTTCGTGTCGATACCTTGCTGAACGTACTGCGCTTGAGTAACGTACAGGTCGTCTCCAACAAGTTGGATGCGATCGCCTGTTTTTGCAGTCAATGCCTCCCATCCGTTCCAGTCATCTTCCGCCAGACCGTCCTCAATCGAGTAAATCGGGAAGTCCTTTGAGAGGGAGTTGTACTCCTCGACCATTTCATCGCTCGAAAGCTTTCGGCTCTCGCGAGTCAAATCGTAGATTCCGTCGCTGTAGAACTCAGACGATGCAGGGTCGAGGGCAATGTATACGTCTTCACCGGGCCGGTAACCAGCGCCTTCGATCGCAGCGGTTGCGTACTCAAGTGCGCCTCGGTTGGTGAGTCCTTGAGGTGCGAATCCACCTTCATCTCCGACCGTGGTTGCGTGGCCGTCGGCATGAAGTTTTTTGTTGAGCCACTGGTACATCTCAGCGCCACACCGAATTGCTTCGTTGAACGACTCGATTCCGACTGGAACAACCATGATTTCCTGAAAATCGGTTGATCCCTGGGCGTGGGCACCACCGTTGAGGACATTGAACATTGGAACCGGCAACTCAACCGGGTTGTCGTTGCCCGCAAGCTCGGCAATGTGCGAGTAAAGGTCTTTGCCGGAACTAATTGCACCCGCTCTCAGAGCTGCCAACGAAATGGCGAGAACAGCGTTCGCTCCGACACGACCTTTATTAGGTGTGCCGTCGAGATCGATCATCACTTCGTCGATTTTGCGCTGATCGGCAGATTCGAGTCCGATGACTGCTGCGCCAAGGTCTCCGTTCACAGCTGAAACAGCTTTGAGCACGCCTTTGCCACCGAAACGCGACTGGTCACCATCGCGCAACTCAACTGCCTCTCGGCTACCTGTGCTTGCACCGGATGGCACTGCTGCACTTGCTTCGGTGCCGTCATCCAGCACTACCGTCGCAGAAACGGTTGGGTTGCCTCGTGAGTCGAGGATTTCGTGACCTTTAACTGAAGAGATTTTCGCCATTTAGTTTTCCGTGCAGTTCAGTTGATAACTGTTAGATACCCAGAACTTTTCGTTGCTCTGCAAGTAATTTTTGTATTCCAGACTCGGCAAGTTCAAGCATTGAGTCGAGTTGACTCCGTGAGAAAGTTGCTTCTTCTCCAGTCCCCTGGATTTCCACAAATTCACCACTACCTGTCATTACGACGT
>CAYYMP010000128.1:0-4135 GCA_964472915.1 uncultured Dehalococcoidales bacterium
ATGCCGTGTTAGCAGTGCGGGTGAACGACTGTTAGCAGTCAAGACCGCCGAGTGCTAACGATGGAATTTTATGAACGCACCAACTGCGCGTCAACTGATGATGACAGTGCAGACGCGATCTGGGAGTGAACAAAGGGTTAACGACTGAGCACGAACAGGCTCACGATCGAGTTAAGGAGCGGACGATTCGAACAGGATTTCGTCATCGACCTGAATCTTGACCTTGCGTTGGTAGGTTGAGATTGCTTCGAGATTAGCTTCAACACCTAGCCCAGGTGCGTCAGACGCTCGAACGAAGCCTTCGTCATCTCGGAAAATACCAGTCGGTTCAGTTAGCCCAAGAATTAAAGGAGAGTCACCTGCCGGGTATTCAATTAGATCGCAGTGTTCGTATCCAGCGAAAACGTGAATCGAAGCGGCGACTGAGAAGTGGCTCTTGAACGTGTGATTCACGTATTGGATACCGAGTGCGTTCGCCCTATCAGCAACTCGCTTAGCTTCAGTGATCCCGCCGATACGACCAACGTCTATTTGGACAAAGTCGAGACCGGCGTTGGTCATCATGTCGTCGGCAGACCTGAAGAAATCAGCGCCCTCTCCACCGGCTATACCAATGTTGATTGAGTTTTGTTTCACGCGATCACTTAGCGCTTTGTACGCACCTACTTCTTCAGTTCGAAGCGGTTCTTCCAGCCAGGTGACGTTGAAATCGGCGAACCGGACTGCTCTCTCGTAAGCAGCGTCGACGTCGTCACCCCAAATCACGCCAGCGTCGACCATAAGTTTGGCGTCAGGACCAAGTCCTTCTCTCGCTGCTCGAACAAGAGCGACATCATCCTCCAGAGATCCCTTGCCCATCGGCCCCCAGCCAAATTTTGCGGCTCTGAAATCACGTTCGATGATCGATTCCGCAACTGCTTTTGTCTCAGCAGGGTCATCTCCGAACAGAACGCTGGCATATGGCAGTTTTCGATAAGACTCCTCATAACCAATGAGTTTCCACACTGGTTCGCCCAGGTGCTTGCCAAGCACATCCCATAACGCAATGTCTGCGCCTGCAACAGCGTGATCTAGCTGTTGGATGTCTAGGCCAAACTCACCTGCTCGCTGGCGCAGATTGATTACATTTTCGGGAGAATCAACGCTTTGTCCTATTAGCGCTTCCTGGATGTTGATGATGTTCGAGTGTGACATTGGCATCACGTATGCCGCCATCGATACGAGAGGAGACGCGTCACACTCGCCCCAGCCTTCGAGACCATTGTCAGTACGCACCCGGACTACAAGAGAATCCTGAGTTCCGTCAGCGGTACGCTGAATTTCAGGGAGTGCAACATAAAAGAGGTCGATTGCCTCGATCTTCATGAGCTACGAAGCCTTCCAAACCAAGAGGTCTTCAATCGTCGCAAGGAGAGAGTCCAACTCGGCCATATCGTGCTGATCCAGATTTTTTCTACCTGGCGACCGCATTACCGGATTCGTGATGACTCCACGACGGAACAGGATTTCTTTGAAAGCACGCATTCCGTAAAGGCTTTCGAAGTTATTCAGCGGTGCCATTCGAGTGTGGATTTCGCGGGCTTCTGCTTCATTGCCTTCTTCGAGAAGGTTCCAGATCTTCGAGTGGATATCACCGTAGTGAGACGCAGGCATATTTCCACACATGCCCCTGTTGTACTCGGCTATCAGGAACTTGCAGCCCATTCCACCCATCACACCTTTGACCGACTCTCCCGCCTGTTCGAGCAGCGAGGTGGTCAACTGGCCAGCAAACATTGTTTCCTCTTTGACGTAGCTGACGTTCTCTACGGTTTCACAGAGCTCGACCAGCTGAGCAGCGCTCAAAGGCGCACCAACCGGGTGGTTTTGAATCCAAATTGGAATGTTTACCGCATCACTCAGTTGTTCAAAGAACGTCAGTACTTCGGCGGTCGACGGCTTCATGCTGTGTGGAGGCATAGCGATGATCGAATCAAATCCAACAGATTCGGCGTATTTCGCTAGCTCGATCGAGTGGATATTCGAAACACCGGTTACTCCAGCGACAGTTGGAATTCGGTTGTTCACGACTTTCGTGGTGAGATCGAAAACGGATTTGCGTTCTGTGTCAGTAAGTGACTGGTATTCGCTAGCCATTACTGGCATCACGATTCCGTGACAACCGTTCTCGACAGAAAAATCGAGAACTGCCTCTAACGATCGAGTATCAAGGGATTCGTCTTCGTTGAAAGGCGTTGCAGGTATTCCGTAAATACCGCGAAAGTTTTCTGAAGGGGACATCGTTGTTACGTACTGAGTGCTAGGAGGTTTTCTTCAACCTCATGATGTAATGGCGACCACCACGTGTGTAGGGTGTGATCGATTCGTTCATCGTCTCGATGAGTTCTTTGGCACCGATCATGTCGGACTCGTGGAGTAATCGCGCTTCAGTTTCTTTCGCCCGGTTGAACGCAAAAGCCAGATCAGTGACATCAAGAGACGATTCAAGATCAAGATCCCACTCTGCAGCCAGCTTTACCGGGGTGAGTTTAGGATCTTCGACGAGCGAGATGGCAATGAAGTCACCACCAGGCTTGAGCACCCGCTTAACCTCTGACGGTTCGAATACGTCGGTCGTGATCACCATGTCGAACATTTCGTCATCGAATGGAAGATCTTCGACTGGAGCTTTAACGAATGTGCAGAGATCCGCAATGTTCTCAATCTCTGCCAGATCTCTGGCAACTGCGAGAGCTTCTTCGTCAATATCGTTTCCGTAGACCTCGCAACCATAGAGCGATGCCAGCCATCGGGCGTTTCCACCAACGGCACACGCCGTGTCGAGAATCTTGGTCGATTGGTCGATCTCTCGTTCCTGGAGCGCTATTCGGAAGATCGTCTGGTTGGCTCCAACGTGCATGAACTCACCGTAGGAGGCGTGATCCCACCGGGGATGCTCATCAAACCACTGTTGGAGGCGCTGGGTCTTGTTGTTGGGCGTGCTGCTCATTGATCCCTTTTCCGCAAGAAACTGAGGTGATCGTTAGTTGGAAGCAAGTTTGCCAGAAATATGCCCCGACTGTGACAAGTAAGGCGGTCGTTGTTAAACGAAAGCACCCCGACTGAGAATCGGGGTGCTTTCACGGATCAATCGGCTAGAGGACCGATGGGGCGCGATCCGTGTCAACTAGATGTTGATCTGGTCACCATTTGGGAGGACAAAGTCCGTTCCCTGGTCCGAAGGAGCTTGTTCAAACTGACCAATGCCCCGTGGGAAGTGGTGTCCGCGACCTCGATCGTGACGGTGTGGGTGCGAGTGACCTCGACCACGGCGGTCTGGACGGATTTCATCTTTGAGGTCGTCCAGCCAATCTGGCTTGGCGTCCACCCATGCTTGAACTTCGTCAGCCTCCGCTTGAGTTATGATTTCGTTCTCGACTAAGTAGGTGAGCTTCTGCTCAAGGGTCCCTCGCTTACCGAGTCGCTTGAGCTTGTTCATAACGTCAGGCTTTTCATCGTTCGAGGCATCCCATTCATCGGCCTGTTCCTGAGTGATAGTTCCTGCTTCTACAAGTGCAGCGAGTCGCTCATCGTGCTTGGATTCTCGGTTCTCTTCGCGAGCAGTCCGCATTGCATCATCGAGAGCATCACGTTCAACACCGAGGATTTTGGCTACACGATCCTTGATGGAGTCTCGTGGGTTCGACCCATCAACAGGACCTTCCTGTGCGAAAGCCGCACCTGCGATGGAGAAAGCACCGAGCAGGCCGGCGGTCGCTCCAAGCATTACTTTTCGTTTCAACATTTCTAAATCCCTTCACCACTTGTTGTGGTTGTTCAGCGATTGCCTTGCTTTCACTGTAGGAATCGAATGTTGAGAACTTTTCAAGACAATGTGGAGAAATGTTTAAGGTCGAAGCTCAGAGCCTGGGCTTCCACTTACCTTCTACTTGGACCGCCTCGTCGTCACCAGGCCAGGGAGGAGTTGTGGTTATCATGATGTCCAGAATGGAATCCTCTGTAGACCGGAACTGGAATGTGGTGCCAAGAAGAATTTCGGCTTTGACACCTGCGGACAACTTCAGAACGGTTTCGCCAGAATCAGATTTACGCCAAAGGTCTCCTTTACCACCGACGCACTCCCAGCTTTCTTCCA
>CAYYMP010000129.1:0-1243 GCA_964472915.1 uncultured Dehalococcoidales bacterium
AACGTGAGTACTACGTCAACGATGCCGGCAACCAGATGCGAGTGTTCTACGACACTCTTTATTCCCGATACATGCAGGCAGCTGGTCATGATGTACCGCTCCCAGATCCCGCCTACCCGGGTGAGTACCTGGAAGAACTAGCAGCAGATTTGCTGAGAGACCTTGGCGACGAAGCCGTGTCCCTCGAAAAAGAGGCTGCAATTGCCGAACTTGCGCCGGAAGCACTAAAGCGGACCTTGGACGATATCCAGGGAGTTCTCGAAACTCTCGATGTGTCGTACGACCAGTGGTTCCGTGAAAGCTCGCTTCTATCCTCTGGCAGGTTCGATGAAGTTCTCAATTTCCTCGAAGACTCGGATCTGGTTGTTGAACGAGACGGAGCAAAGTGGTTTGCTGCCACGAAGCTAGGTCTCGAAGAAGACATAGTTGTCATACGCAGTGGTGAAGGTGGTCCAACCTACTTTGGTACCGACATCGCTTACCACCACGAAAAGTTCATCGAGCGCAAGTTCGACCGGGTCGTCAATGTTTGGGGAGCAGACCACCACGGGCATGTTGCTCGAATGCACGCCCTTCTCCAGGCGTTTGGACTCGACCCTGATCGCCTGACAATCATCTTGAACCAGATCGTCAACTTCAAGAATGAAGGCGAGTCAGTTCGTTTCAGCAAGCGCAAGAACGTGATGGTTACGGTAAAAGAACTCATTGAAGAGGTTGGCGCAGACGCGTGCAGGTTCACTTTCTTGAGTCGCTCGCCCGAGTCGCACATGGAATTCGACCTGGGACTCGCCAAGACTCAGTCATCTGAAAACCCCGTCTATTACGTTCAATACGCACACGCCCGAATGGCTTCGATCCTGCGAACCGCTGAAGAGCAGGAGATCGAATTCGGCTCAGCGAATCTCGGCTTGCTTACGCACGAGCGAGAGCTTGAGCTAATTCGCAAGATCATCGAGCTTCCTACCGTAGTGGATCGTTCTGCCGAGCGACTTGAGCCTCATCACCTCGCTCATTACGCGATGGAACTCGCTCGCACTTTGCAGCGGTTCTACGAGGCGTGCCGAGTTGTTTCTTCCGATCCGGCAGACGTAGAGATCACGAAGGCAAGATTGCAACTTGTAGAAGCAGTGAAGGTTGCGCTATCTCGAACGTTGTCTCTGATGGGAATGAGTGCTCCAGACCGAATGTAGGTCTAGGAGTCCTGACCGAGTCCAGCCGACTTGTAGCGTTCGATTCTGTTCAC
>CAYYMP010000129.1:1343-4107 GCA_964472915.1 uncultured Dehalococcoidales bacterium
CTCAGCGTCATCGTCAGCGTGCAACACCGAGTTGTCCTGAATATTGGAACCTTCACCAATCTTGATAGTGCCGGAATCAGCCCTTACGACCGCACCTGGCCAGATGCTGGATCGAGGACCAACGATCACATCGCCAACGAGATACGCAGTCTCAGACACAAACGCAGTTGGGTGGATTTGAGGAGATTTTCCGTCAAGCGCTCTAATCACGGAACTAGCCTTTAGTTTTTAGGTAGCCGCGGGAATGAAAGGTTCAGCACCTGGTTGGTAGGCTGACCAACGCCTTTCCATTCCCAGCTTTCTTCAGCTTTTACACGGTCTCCTTCACGGTCACCCAGGTAGAAGTTGATCGTGCCATGCTCTAGATCGGATTCACTCACGGGTCCAAGAATCACTTGAACGTACTCTCCTGCGAGCGTAGTTGAAAGTGGGGAGCCGCCGTGGATGAACTCGCCATAGATGGTCAATCCGGCGGGGCCAGGTTCGCCGTCAACCGTGAACTCGCCCTCAAAGATCATCGGGAATCGTGGAGGCCCCGCAATTGGTGTGAAGTCGTTCCGATCGTAAGGGGTTGGGTCACCGTCTGTAGAACATCCAGCAAACGCCATCACAGCAACCACGAGCAGCATCAAAGATGCGGCTGAATACGTGGTCGGTTTGGACTTGAATTGACGAATCAAATGCGTGGATGTTCCTTGTTCCATTCAGTGGCTCGCTCATATGCTGCTGCGGCCTGAATTACCGTTGTGTCACCGAACTGCGGACCAATGAACTGAAGTCCGACCGGTAGACCGTCTGACATTCCACCGGGAACAGAAATTGCCGGGAGACCTGCGATGTTCACAGGAATCGTACATACGTCGTTGAGGTACATCTGGAACGGATCATCTGACTTTTCACCGATTTTGAAAGCTACGCCCGGAGAAGTAGGCGTCACAAGTGCATCAAATTTCAAGAAAGCATCTGTGAATTCGCGCCGGATGAGCGTTCGGACTTGCTGCGCCTTCTTGTAGTAAGCATCGTAGTACCCGGCAGAAAGGGCGTATGTACCGATGAAAATTCGTCGCTTAACTTCGGCACCGAATCCTTCAGCTCGTGCAATTTCGGTTGCCAGGGCGGAGTTTCGAGCATCGGAAGAACCAAGCCCGTACTTCACACCGTCGTAACGTGAAAGATTCGCAGAAGCTTCGGAAGGAGCGATGATGTAGTAGACAGCCAGAGCGTGGTCGGTGAGCGGGAGCGAAGTTTCGCTAATGTCTGCACCAAGATCTTCCAAAGTCTGAAGAGATTTCTCGAATGCAGCACGAACTCCAGGCTCGATTCCCTCGACGAGGTACTCCTTTGGCACCCCTATCTTCATGCCCGAAACCCCTGCATCGATCTTTTCACCGAAGTCTCCGAACGGAGCCTTTACTGAGGTTGAATCGCGATGGTCATGACTTGAAATAACGTTTAGGGCATCTGCGCAGTCAGCGACGCTGCGGGTCACAGGACCGATTTGATCGAGTGAGCTTCCGAATGCCAGAAGACCAAATCGACTGACAAGCCCGTAAGTCGGCTTCATACCTACGACACCGCAAAGTGCGGCAGGTTGCCGTATTGAACCACCGGTGTCAGAACCGAAAGCTATGAACGTTTCACCCGCGGCTACTGCCGCACCAGCTCCACCAGAACTTCCTCCGGGGACGCGGTCGATGTCCCACGGGTTCTTCACAGCACCGAATGACGATGTTTCGTTGGATGACCCCATGGCGAATTCGTCCATGTTGCCTTTACCAAGTATTACGGCACCGGCTTCCTTCAACAGGCTGACCACTGTCCCATCGTATGGAGGGATGTATCCCTTCAGGATGTTCGATGCGGCGGTCGTTTCAACTCCCTTGGTCGAGAAATTGTCCTTCACCATGACCGGGATTCCGGTCAGCGGGGTAGGAGCTTGACCAACCCCTTGCAGCCGCTGATCGGCAGCTTCGGCAGCGCTCAAAGCTTCGTCTGGAGTGACTGTAATAAACGAGTTGATTTTCGGTTCGAGTGCTGAGATTCGATCCAGAGAAGCTCGGGTGGCTTCAACCGCCGTGACTTCACGAGAATCGAATTTTCCTCGGAGCCCTTGCGCTGTTGAATAAAAGAAGTCGGAAGAAGAAAGCTTAGACGTCATACTCAGATAGGTTTACTCAAGAACAGGGCGGACACGAACAAATTCACCGTCACGATCAGGAGCGTTCTTTAGAACATCCTCTCGCTCCAGTGGGGTCTGAGGTTCATCTGCCCTGAGAACTGTGTTCGAGTCAGTCGTATGCCCGGTTGGATCAACGTCCTCAGTGTCGATCGATGCCAACGCTTGGAAGTGACCAAGAATGTCGGTTAGTTCCTGCCGCATGTTTTCCGATTCTTCATCGGAAAGTCTTATATAGGCAAGTTGGGCGATGTGATCGACGTCTTCCGGGGTAAGTGGGTCCATTGCCATTGGTAGTGATAAATCTCGCTTACATTGGGGTACAGTCGACCGAGAATTTCGAAAGAAATTTCCGGTTGAAAGAGTGCCCAAGGTTTGACGTTGAAACGATAACCGAACGAGTGTAGCAGCGCCCGTCTGATTGGGTGCGGGTGCAAACAGCTTTAATCCCTGATTCCACCGATTGACACGCTGGATTTCGACACCCTAGAATCGAGTCCCGTGCAGGGAGTAAACAAGCGAAATTTCTTTCGCACTCACTGCCCGAGGATGTGCGAGATAGTCGAAAGAACTTCACGGTTCACAGAT
>CAYYMP010000130.1:0-4095 GCA_964472915.1 uncultured Dehalococcoidales bacterium
ATGACTACTTCGTTCGACGGTGCCAATCAGTCACCGTGAAACTGTGAAATGGATCGACCAAACGAGTGCTAGACGAATTATTTGGCAACCCCGCTGACGGAACATTTGCCGCCTGGTTAGTTGACGGTGGTCTCTGGGCAATCCTGATTGCCGCCGCCGGGGTTTTCGCCTGGTGGTTCGTTCGCCGAGCTCTGAGAAGAGGTGTCCGGCAAGCGATTAGTAGCCTTGGTCAAAGCGACGCCACCGCCGATGTAGACATAGCGATACAGGCTGCCGACTCAAGAATTGCCTCACTGGCACTTGCGATAGTCATCGGGTTCCTAACAGTCCTTGGCGTACTTGCCGTTCTTGGAAGCAATGTAGATCCGGCTGTCGAATTTCTGCGAGACGCCGCTCGCAATATTGGGATTTGGTTGGGAACCAATGGCCTGACGATCGCTGTCATCATTTTTGCAAGCTGGGTCGCAACTCGTATCGTCCGAAGAATCATTCCCAGGGTTCTGTCGTCAGTCATGCTAGGTCAAGCGTCAACTGTTGATCATGATGAAGTTCTGAAGCGTTCAGAAACCCTTTCAAGCGTGTTCGTGGGTGCTGCAGTAGCACTGATCTACATTTCGGCGCTTTTCATGATCCTTACCGAGCTCAGCATTCCTGTTGGACCTGTCCTGGGTGGATTCGGTATCGCGGGAATAGCCGTAGGCTTTGGAGCTCAGCATCTTGTGAGAGATCTAATTGCAGGTGTTTTCATACTCGCTGAGAACCAGTACCGCACAGGTGATGTTGTAACTATTGCGGGTATATCGGGCCTGGTCGAATCGATTAATCTTCGCCGAACAGTGCTTCGGGACTTGGATGGTCAAGTGCACGTTATTCCCAACGGTGAAATCACTGTCGCATCCAATAAAACCAAATATTGGTCTCGTGTAAACCTCGATGTGGGAGTTGGTTACAAAGAAGACGTAGACCGAGTGATTAAGGTGTTAAACGAGATTGGTGACGACATTGCGGCCGATCCGTACTTCGGATTGATGCTCATCACCCCACCTCAGGTTTTGCGGCTAAATTCGTTTGATGATTCAGCGGTAACCTTCAAAGTAATCGGCGACTGCAAGCCGATGAAGCAATGGGAAATCATGGGCGAGATGCGCAGGCGTATCAAGATTCGCTTCGACCAAGAAGGCATTGAGATTCCGTTCCCGCACCAGACGATTTACTGGGGTGAAGACCAGGTGCCATTGCAGTGGGATGCTGTTCGCATGGCGGGGTATGGAGTCGAAGAACAGTCCGGATTGGAGTCAGAACCGATTGTGGTTCCCACAGATTCAACGCCGACCCAACCAGAGAGTTCAACTGAGCCTACAGAGGTGAAACCGGTGGAAATGACTCCGGAGTTGCGAGAAGAACTGCTTGCCAACCTCGCACTTGCGGCGACAGCTCGGGTTACCGAATCAGATCCTGATATCCGCACTCGCACAAGAGCAACCGACTCAGACGAATAGTTCACTCATCGAGTACAGCTCTCCAGAATGATTCAGCTGTGTTCGATCCGGCGAGTTCCCGGATAGCTAGTGAGCGCGTTTCACGCTCAGCATCGCTCATATTCAGGGCGCTAATCATCACTTTTTCAATTGCGAGTGAATCTGTTGGCTGAACACTCAAAGAGTGATCTCCGTAAAGATCAGCGATGGGAAGTGATTTACTCAGGATCATCAGACCGTTTCGTTTATTGACCGGCGGTGCGTCGAGGGAGGTGCGTCCCACACCATCGACTATCGGTACCGAAACCAGGGCATCGTACTCACGCAGAGCAACCTGTGCGCTCGACATATTTCGCTCTTCAATGATTCGAACTGCCGTGTATTTAGCTTCGTTGTTCACGGGGCGTGCGGCTCTCCGTACATCTTCCATCAGACGCCTGTAAGCCGCTATGTGGTTTGGGCCCGGCGACAGTATTACCCAGAACTCAGGTTTTCTTTCTAATACTTCAGACCGTTTGAGGACGTTCCGAAACGCCTCAATTGGGCGTACAAGGTTTTTGTTTGGTTCAGCTCTGTCGACTGTCACGAATAAGAAACCAGGCCTTGCAGCTGCGAGTTGCTGTTGCTGATTCGTCTCCTGTCGTTCAACAGGTTGGAACGATGGGGCGACTACCGACTTTATGTTTTGAATCGAACCTTTTACCGGGTGACCACATGATTTGAATGCGGCGACATCCTGTTTAGAGGGGAGTCGGAATGAATCTGCTTTGGAAATCGAGTCAGTTATCTGCGCAATCCAGCGCTCGGGCAGCAACGAGAGATCCGAAGGCCAGGGCCAAGGTGTGTCGAGAATGATGTGAATTTCTGCGTCATCGGTCATGTCACGGAGCATCCCGGGAACTAGAAGCTGTTGATAGTCCTGAACGATCAAACGCACCTGTTCGCTTCCCACCAGATCAGATATTGCTGACGCGAAAGATCTATTCACTTCAACGTATCCAGTGTCCCAGGCGTCGTGCTCCTCACGTCCGATTTTCGGTGTGTATGGAGATGACCAGGCACGGTGGAACGTAAACCACAGCAGCGGATTGCATATCACGTTGTAGTGCTTGTGCTGAACACGCCTGGAGGTGCGTACGAAGTGGACATTCCAGTTGACCCGACCTGGAATTTGAGGGGTATTCACCTGACCATCGGTTATCTTGCGTTCAACCGGAGTCAGGGCTGGAACTATCCAGTCGATTTGCTGATTCTTGAACGGCTCATACGAGCGAGAAACTCCGCTCGAGTCCAATCGGACCGAGACCGAACCGTCGGGCTGCTCTAGGTAACGCGCAGGTGGGCGATTAGTTACAACCATCGTACGTCGTTGATCGAAATCTTCGAACATAAGCGAACCGCCGTAAGGTGAATCACGATCGCCAAGATCATGAGCATGACTTCCAGAGAGAACGTCTTCGTTCACTGGAATCGTTGAATTAGTCCGCAAATTCAATCACGGCGGGATGATTCAGTCAAAGTCGTAATTTCATCCCACAGTCTTTGACACTCAATTTGACCGGAAACTAAAATCAATCGTTCGTTTTTCGTTATGTTCAAACACAGTTTGGAGAATCATGTCGGTCACACCGCCAAAAACAGCTGATGAGCTACGAGAGGTATTCCTTTCGTATTTCGAGGGCCAAGATCACCTACGTATGCCCTCCGCATCGCTGATACCCGCTGCGGATCCGACGCTACTTCTCACAAACTCGGGGATGGCTCAGTTCAAGGCGTACTTCGCAGGAGAGAAAGAACCGCCTCATCCACGTATTACAACCAGCCAAAAATGTTTTCGAACAACCGATATTGAAGAAGTGGGCGACGACACCCACCTAACGTTGTTCGAAATGCTCGGCAATTTCAGCTTTGGCAATTACTTCAAACGTGAGGCCTGTGAGTGGGCGCTTGACCTTCTTACCAATCGATTAGGTCTCGATCCTGAACGGCTGTACTACACGGTGTATGAGACTGATGACGAAGCCGAGCAGATTTGGAAAGACCTCGGAATTCCGGCTGAACGAATCTACCGATTTGGAGACGAAGACAACTGGTGGGGTCCAGCGGGTGATGAAGGACCATGTGGTCCAAGCTCTGAGATCAACTATTACCGCGGATCGCTCGATGATGTGCCTGCGGTCGATGATCCGGTGCGAAAGAGTGAATGGGGTCCCAACTACCACGATGACTTCGTAGAGCTGTACAACTTGGTTTTCACCCAGTTCTACCGCGACCTTGACGGTAATGACACTGTTCTGCCGGCAAAAAACATCGACACCGGCATGGGCTTTGAGCGAATGCTTGCCGTGTTGCAAGACGTATCGAACGTATATGATACCGACGCGTTCATGCCAATAATCCAAAAGGTCGAACAGCTGTCCGGCAAAGAATGGGGAGAGGACAAGAAAACCGACATTGCAATTCGAGTTGTTGCAGAGCACTCTCGCTCAGCATCGTTCCTAATCGGCGACGGAGTTGTACCAGGAAACTCCGGTCGTGGTTACGTACTGCGACGACTGATTCGCCGCGGAATGCTGTTTGGTCGTGAACTCGGAATGGATACGCCAATGCTTTCCGC
>CAYYMP010000131.1:0-4058 GCA_964472915.1 uncultured Dehalococcoidales bacterium
ATCATCATCATGGTCGACATTGCGATGCCCATCACTCGTCCACGCATCTCGTCCGCTACCACCGTTTGTAACAAAGCGAATACAGCAGTCATCCAAACTCCACTGGCCGCACCTGCAACAAAAATCGCGAAAAGCGAAAGTGGATAGTTCGTCGATGCCGCAAACAACGCGTGTCCCAGCGACGTAAAAAATACAGAAACTACCGACGCGAGTCCCTTCTTCCGCAACCCGCCCATAAAGAAGATCACCAATGCTGCCACAAGTGCCCCACCACCCCACGCTCCGGCGATGTAGCCGTACCCATCAGGACCAACTGCGAGAATGTCTCGTGCGTAAATCGGCAACACCGGTTGCAAGATGCCCCAGAAGATCACTCCCATGGTCATAACCAATAACCAACGCACCCTATCGGTGTTCCATGCGTAGCTGAACCCGGCGCGCATTTCCAAGAATCCCGACTTCCATCCTCCAACAACGCCTTCGGGGGTCTTTCCGGGAATCCAGATGAAAGCTAGTGAAGAAACGGTATAAATCGCAGCTATTAGCCAGAACACGGCTGCGTTTCCATACGCGGCGACCAGTATTCCACCAACCGCCGGCCCCACCATGTTCCCAAGGTTCGAAATGGTCGTGTTCAACGACTGAGCAGTAACCATGCGCTCTCTACCTACGATGTCCATCACGATCGTTTGGCTCGCGGGGTTACTTAGTGCGAACGCGATCCCCATGAACACGCCGGTGACCATCAGGTGCCACCACTCGATGCTGTCGGTGGCTACCAGGAACCCGACGAAGTAGGACATCAGTGCAACGAATGACCGACCGATGAACGAGACAACTCGGCGGTTGTAACGATCTGCCATAACCCCGCCAATTGGAGAAAGCACGAGTAGAGCCATCGAAGGCATAGCGTTCACGACGCCAACGAGAAAAGAGGAGTCGGTAAGTTCCAACACGAGCCAAGACTGACCCATGTTGCGCACCTGGAATCCAACGAACATCGACGCGTTGGCAACGAGAAGGAACGGAAATCCCCGAACGCCGAAAATTGAAAGCGACGCTCGGACGGATGACCCCGTTGCTGCGGATTGTTCGGTTGCTTCACCCGATTGGGTGCCAGCCTCGTCGACCACTTGGTTGAACCTCTTGAGAAAGACTGGCGAAACCTTACCACCCGCCGGCATCGAAATATCAGCGGGTGGTAATTCGAGATTTCACGAAAGCGTCTACCTAACTTGGCGAAACCTGCTGGATGTACAGCAGCATTGCCTTTAACGCATCGTCGTCTAACTTGCCGATATCTTTCCACGGCATGTCTTCGCTTAGTGTCAGACCTGCAGGGGTTACTCCAGTTCTCATAGCGGTGATGAACTGGTCACTAGTCCAAACCTTGGCACCTGCGAGACTAGGACCTGCAGGCAGAATCCCGCCCGGACCGCCTCCAAGATCGTCGCCGTGGCAGATAGCGCAGTCGAATACTTTGACTACGTACTCACCGTATTCAGCCGTGGCACCCGGTTCTACGTACGGAGGTGGACCGAAGTCAGGCACGTCCTTGATCGGCATCATGCCGAGCGGGGTCATTACCATCGCTACAAAGCTCAGGTAGTTGTCTTGAGGAATGTCTGTCTCTACGGCAGGTTGTGCTCTCAAGTAAGCAACTATGGCGTCCAGGTCTTCCTGGCTCATGTACCTGAACGTGTTTGCCGACATTACGGGCAAGATGTTTCCTTCAGGGTCAGCTCCCTCACGTATAGCTCGCTGAAGCTCACCGTCGGTCCACTCCCTGATACGCCCGGCCGGTGTCAGGTTTGCTGGAGTTGCCTTACCAAGTGGAATTGGAATGTCAGCAAATAGCTCCTCGCCTCCCGACAAAGGAAGCTCGCCGCTAACCGTGTGACAACCCGAACACATTGCGTTGGCAAGAATTTCGCCTCTAGCGATTTGCTCTGCGGTGCCTGCCACGGTCACCGCTTGAACGGGCGTGCCACGCGATCCGTAGATTGTGAGTATTCCCATCAGTCCAAGTATCGATACCAGACCGACTACAACGCTGACTAATGCCAGCAAAACTCCACCGACAGTCCGTCGAATACCACCGAACGGTCTGAACAGCTTGAATACGAACCTCAACCCCACCAGCGCAACCGCAGCAAGAACAATGAACCAAATAATGTTGGCCGTCATGTAAGCCCCCGTGCAACAAATGCGAATGCCTGAAAATTATCCGAACGGCGGAAATTTAGGGTGATCCGGTCAAACAGTCAAGGAAAATAATTGAACGATTCATCTCGATCCGTTCGACTAAATATTCGCTCGACACCAACTGCATCTGCACTAAGATGTTCCGATACAACCAAGATTCGCCAAAACCAACAAACTGATATGAACATTCCACCGTTTATCGATACCCACCACCACCTTTGGGACCTTGAAAACAACCCGTATCCGTGGCTTCAGGAAGGTATTGACCACTTTGTCGGTGACTATTCGCCAATACGAAAAACCTGGTTGATCGGTGATCTGATCGATGGCGCGAGCGATTTACCCCTTGCAAAGTCAGTTCATGTTCAAGCTGAATGGGATCACAACTCTGATCCAGTTGGCGAAACAGCGTGGCTACAACAAGTTGCCGATGACTACCACTCGCACGGAATGCCGAATGCGATCATCGGATTCGCGAATCTGTCCGATCCGAATGTTGAAAGTGTTCTTGAGCGACACGCCGAGCACAAAAACTGGCGTGGCATTCGACACATGCTGAACTGGTCCGATGACCGACCCAACTTCCGATTCGCAGAAGCTGGCGACCTAATGGATGATGCGCAGTGGCGCTCGGGATTCAAGCTTCTCTCGAAATTCAACGGATCATTCGATCTACAGGTGTGGCCATGGCAGCTCGAAGACGCAGCTCGACTCGCCAAAGACATCCCAGAAGTGCCGATCATCCTGAATCACACAGGCATGCCTCTCGGCAGAACACCGGGCGAGTTGCGTGAATGGCGTAAAGGTCTCGAAGCACTGGGAGAAGCAGACAACATCTCAGCCAAGATTTCAGCCCTCGGAATGCTCGACAAGAACTGGACCGTTGAGTCGATTGCTCCGTTCGTGCTAGACACGATCGACATCCTGGGAGTCGACCGTTGCATGTTTGCCTCGAACTTCCCGGTCGACAGCCTCTTTAGCGACTACAAAACACTATGGCTCGCATACGACGAAATCACATCCGAATTCTCAGTATCTGAACGCTCCAAACTCTTCTTCGACAACGCCGAAAAGTACTACCGAATCTAATCTTCTTCGCCCGGACGAGGGCGCCCGAGAGGAGGCCTCACAAGCCGCGACCGCTAATGTCACCCTGATGAAAATCGGGGTCGATTCTGTTCCCTAGCCGATCCGAATGTCATCCCGACCGTAGCGGAGGGATCCGGTCGCACACCTTAGTCCAAGCTGAGTGACTCTGTAACGATCGCGTTTTCACGGTTCTCCCTCCGGGAATCGGAGGGAGCCAGAGGGTGGCCGCTGCGCTGCCTAAGCTGAGTGACTTTGTCACGATCGCGTAATAATCATGACCATCCAAACCATCTACCACACCGGATTCGTAGTCGCAGACCTCGATAAATCCCTCGAGTTCTACACCGAAGTCCTAGGAATGAACATCGAGCGAGCACCCGCGGTGTCCGACTCTCCATGGATTGCCGAAGTAGTTGGCTACCCGGGAGTCAAGATGCGACAGGCATATGTTGGTGTTGGCGACGGTCACTCGATCGAACTGATCGAGTACATGGATCCAAGGAGTGATACCCGCTCCGACCAGTTCGAACGCAATAAGCCGGGCTCCGCTCACGCCGCAATGGTGGTCGACGATGTGCCAACCTGGCGTGACAAACTCGAATCACTCGGCGTAAACGTGCTAGGACCACGCTACGAGCGAGAACTCGACTACCCATGGGCTAGATACGCAATCTACTTCCAAGACCCAGACGGCAACTGGCTAGAAATGATCTCCAGAAACCCTAAGCCCGAAGGCTCCCACGAAAACTAGACCAAGGTTCCCC
>CAYYMP010000132.1:0-4045 GCA_964472915.1 uncultured Dehalococcoidales bacterium
AATTACTGGCCTAGTTCCTGTCGAAGTGCTCGACTGACGGTACGAAATCCGCGTCCTGCTCCAATGGATACATCGGACGTGCACAAATCGTGTGCCCAAGCGTTGGGAGATTCGCACTCGTTGATCCCGGTGCATCGACATTGAACTTCTTCTCTACCCAATCGTCAAAGAACTGAGGTTCAGCATGCGGTGTTTTGATGATAGTGGTGTGGAAGTCTTTCGGGTCACAACCATTTGCGAGGAAGAGTGAACGGTCGACCATCATCATCGAGCTGGTCATCGCGACCACGGTGACGTTGCCTGACTCTAGAACAGCTGTTGGTCCTGGATGAAGTATGAACTTCCAGGTCTCCATCGTTACGTTTTCCTGGTTCGCAACACTCTTCACTGTCCACTCACGCTTAAGTGGAGTAAAGCGGGAGTCGAGCGCACCACCGACCCCGACCGAGATCGTTGCACCGGCACCAGCTTTATGCGCTGCGTCCACAGCCGCTGGATCAACGACGGAAGTCAGAACCGAATGTGGATAGTCCTGCTTAAACATTTCAGCGATGATTGCGTTGCTATCACCTGAAGCACCGGAGCTTGGAGCGTCCGCCGCATCGTAGAACACCAGCGGTCCTTTCATTCCAGCGCCTTGTGAAACCGTTTCTTCGAGTGAAGTGAATACTCCCTGCATGATGCTGCGGTTTGGCCAGAAGTCGTTGGCTTGCTTCAAGACTGCCTCTTCAGCAAGCGCTGGATCGTTATCTGTAAACACGAACGGTTGGCTGCAAAGCTCTGGAACGTCAGTGAACGGGTTGCAAATGAAGAATCCTGCCGATAGCACTCGGGGATCTTTCTCAAGTTCTTTGCAGTAGCGGATTTGCGCGCCGAATGCCCCCGTTGCAGTAATCAATTCGTTACCTCGAACGAGGGTTGGGATACGTACTCGTGCTGCGACCGGCTTAGCTCCGTCTTTGATTATGCGAGTCAGAATCTTTGCAGCGCGTCTGCCGGTGTCTTCAAAATCGACGTGTGGGTACGTGTGATACGAGGCCAATCCGTTGATGTTTTCAAGCATCTTCGCGGTCAGAATGCCGTGGAGGTCCATGGTGATCACAATAGGCACATCAGGACCAAGAATCTTTCGAGATTCTTCGAGTAAATATCCTTCGGGATCAAGCTCTTCGGTTGTCCCCATTGCCCCGTGCAGAGAGAAGAACACACCATCGAGTTTTCCGGCATGAGCCTTCAATGAATCCAGGAATTCATCCGCGATTTTCTCGAATGCGCTGTGGCGCAGTGGACCCGATGCATTTCCTTCAGCGTCGAGGGTGAAGACAACATCGAGGTCGTCGCCGAACTCTTCTTCCAGCACCGCAAGCATCCCGCCGTAAGCCGAGTTCTGTCCCACCGAGTTTTCTCGGATTTCTTCCCCTCGCATAAAGCTGAAAAATTCGTATTCACAGGGCACGGGGTTGAATGTTGAAATTTCCTGACTGCATCCGCCCATCAATATGCGTGGCAAAGTTTTCTCCTTGGGAATGTGATTCTGCGTGAGAAATTTATCAGTGAAATGGGGCCAGACTGGAAGCCACAACTGCAATTTGTCTGCGAATTTCTCATATCAAAATGTATTGAATGTCTGGCGATGCAGATGATCAAATGATTCACAGACCAACGCTGGCTGTTGGTAATTCCAAGCACTCACCTGGTGAGTCGGGTTCAGAGAAATCATTTGGTGGAGACACCCGTCCGTCGTAATCGACGGATCCGCAGAGGACCTCGCCCTTTCCAACACCCGCTATTCCGGCGCGTCTTTGCGGTAGCTGTGGCAGGACACCTGGTCAGGTTCATTGACTTCACGATAGTTGCCTGGCTGGTCGTGCAACTGACAGACAGTTCATCCGCTGTCGGATTGCTGATTTTCTTCCGTGTTATTCCGTTCCTGATATTCGGCCCCGTGGTCGGGACCCTCCTCGACCGGTTCCCTCGCATCGCAATATTTCGTCTGACTCAACTGGGTATGGCGGTTACGGCCGCTTTATTTGGTGCAGCGGTTGTTCTTGATCTTGCGAGTTTGCCGGTCATCTACGCCTATACGTTAGTTATGGGAATTCTGTTCATGGCGGAGATTCCATCGAAACGTGCCTACATGTCTGGGATCGTCGGACCAGCTGCCTTGGGATCGGCGTTGGCGTTGGACATGGTTTCACTAAACCTATCGTGGTTCGCTGGCTCGAACCTGGGAGGGCTCGTAGCGAAGCTCATCAATCCTGGCTGGGCATACATGGCGATAGGTGCAGTCTTCTTTGCCAACTTCATTGTTCTTAGAAAACTCCCGGTAATGTTTCGGAGAAGTGCAGAGGAAAATGCGATCGGGCCAATGCGTTCGTTCGTCGAAGGTTTTCGATACGCCCGCGGCAACCAGGCGATCTTTGCTGGATTGCTGGTAGTCGGCATCAACAACTTTTTCGGATACCCGTTCGAATCGATGGCAGCCGCGTTCGCCAGTGATATTTACGACGCAGGACCGACGCAATTCGGACTTCTCATGTCTGCGCAGGGATTGGGTGCGACCATAACTGCTGGCTACGTCGCAGTGATGGGGCGCCGACTGAGGAATCCCGGGAAGTACCTGATCGTCGCTGCCATGATTCAAGCCGTTGGAAATATTGGATTTTCCTATACCACCACGGTCACTACAGGGTTCCTGGCAATAATGACGCTTGGACTCATTCAGATGGTTTTCGGAATCACCCACACCATGCTGATTTTGCTGGCTGCACCTTCCAATATGAGAGGTCGGGTCATGGGATTCCAGGTGCTGATGATGGGATTGTTCCCGGTTGGGAGCCTTGCGCTCGGAATCGCCGGAGACGCAATCGGACTCCCGTCCGCTGTGAGAGTGTTTTCTATTACCGGGTTCATCCTTTTGTCGCTGGTATGGATTTTCTATCCGAAACTCCGGCGACCAATCGTTTAACTCGGCTTTATACTCATGAATCCGTAGCGCCCTCCGCGCATCTGAATTCCTGAGTGCACACTGACACGAACCGGAGTCGACGAACAATGCCGTTGTACATGGACCGCCACTACATCGAAGGCGTTCTATTGGATGACATCAAATTCGCACACGAAAAAGACCTGGAACTGCAGGGTGATTTCGATGCAACGATGCTCACATACTGGTTCGATGAAGGTCGTGGGACAACGTTCTGCCTGGTCTCTGCGCCGAACGAAGATTCAATCACTGGATTGCACGCCGCAGCTCATGGCGAGATCCCGAACGATGTCGTTGAAGTCGACCAGAGCGACGTTCTCAAGTTCATGGGACGCATCGCTGATATTCCACCCGCTGAACAGGTAGACAACCTTGTAGTTGATCGGGGATTGAAGTCGATCATGTTCACCGACATCGTCGACTACACAGCGATCACTTCGCGTTTGGGTGACACACAGTCTTTCAAGCTGGTTCGTGCACATAATACTGCGGTTCGTGACGCGCTCACGAGGCACGCTGGACGCGAGGTCAAGCACACCGGTGACGGCATCATGGCAGCATTCGACAAAGCCGATGACGCGCTGGTCGCCGCCCACGAAATCGTCGATGCTATTTCAGGAGTCGATATTCCTGAGGTGGATGAGACGCTTGCGATCCGTGTCGGAATTGCAGCTGGTGAACCGCTGATTGAGAATGGCGATCTTTTCGGTTCCGTGGTCAACCTCGCATCACGACTTTGCGACCTTGCCGAACCGGGAGAAATTCTCTGCGACGCTGAGTTTGTACGTGACCTTTCTGCTCCCGATACGAGTGTCGAAGTCGTCGGCAAGCTCCCGGTCAAAGGCTTCGATTCCCCAATCGAAGTGAACAAGGCCGTAGGGCAACAACAAACCTGATCTCCACACCTGCCGAATAGACCTCGATTTTTCGTTGTCGTGGGCTGCGCGCGGGTGTACAGTTCGTCGCTGTTAAATTCCGGTAAACACAGCCAACAGAAGTGGAATTCCATTGAAAGCAGCACAACTCGTCGCACCTGCAACTTTTGAGATGGTCGACATT
>CAYYMP010000133.1:0-4045 GCA_964472915.1 uncultured Dehalococcoidales bacterium
GTTGTAGCTTGCCCGGGTCCTTCAAGAAGCACCCACCGAATTGTCCCACCGCGGGATTTTTTGTCGCTCTTGGTGGCGTTGAGAAGTGCATCAACATTCAATCCGGGAACTGAAACCGGAAGATCGTAGCTGCGCAATATGGACCGCTGGCGGTCAACCAACTCCTGGTCGATCATTCCAAGCCGTTGTGCGATTCCCGCTGCTGCCATCATCCCCACTGCCACCGCTTCACCGTGAAGGAATTTACCGTAGCCGGAGACAGCCTCGATCGCGTGTCCGACAGTGTGACCGTAATTAAGCAGCACGCGGTCATCTCCGGTCTCAAATTCGTCTGCAGACACCACTTTGGCTTTGATCGCTACGCTGCGACGAATGGCATCGACCGGTTCCTGACCCTCTAGCGCCTTCATTTGTGGTGCGAGGCGCTCGAATGTATCCAACAGCTGAGCGTCAAGTATGAATCCGTGCTTCACCGCTTCGGCCCAACCAGCCGACATTTCCCTGGCTGGTAACGTCGTTAGGTGCTCAACGTCCTGTAAGACCAACTTTGGTTGATGGAATGCGCCGAGTAGGTTCTTACCCTGCGAAATATTTACACCGGTCTTCCCGCCAATAGATGAATCGACCATAGCGGCGAGACTTGTAGGAACTTGTACAACTGCAACTCCGCGTAACCACGTTGCTGCCGCAAATCCGACAAGATCACCAGCTACGCCACCGCCCATAGCGACGACAATATCGCTCCGTTCTGCTCTCTGCTCCGCAAGCCAAGCGTAAACCTTCTGGACCGTATCTAGATTTTTATTAGCTTCGCTGAGCTCCAGGGTAAGAACATGACATTCGAACCCACCACGCTCAAGTGCTTCCTGTGCACGCCGTACCGGACCGGGAAACATCACCAGGTCTGCGACAAGGAATGCCCTGCCTTTTAATCCAGTGCTCGCTAACTCAGAGCCGAGATCGTCAACTATGCCTTTGCCAACCATCACTCGGTAATCGCCTTGGGTGGTACTGACTACCGCCGCGAGATTGGGAGATTTGTCGTTTTGGTTAGTCATTACTCAAATAACCAGTCCAAATAATTTCGATTTCTGAAGCAACCTCATCGTGCGACTTATTTTCAGTGTCGATGACGGCATGTGCAACGGAATATGCTTCAGCACGGTCCTGCATCATTATTCGAAGCTTCTCGATGGGTGCATCATCCCCAAGCAGCGGTCGCAGCGCTCTTCCGCGAGCGTAGGCCGATCCGGTCAATCGCTCGTGAATAGTTTCCGGGCTTGCGCTTAGTTGAATTATCAATCCAGATTTCTTCATCACTGCCCGGTTTGATTCTCGTAACGGAACGCCGCCACCTGTCGAAACTACTCTGCCACCACGCTCCGCCACTTCTTCCAAGATTTCTGACTCGAGATCTCTGAAAAAGGGTTCACCGCTATCACTAAAAATTTCAGGGATGCTCTTCCCTGCCCTGTCTTCGATAACGCCATCCATCTCAACGAACGGTAATTCGAGCAATTCAGCGGATCTGCGCCCAGAGCGCGTCTTTCCAGTACCGGAAAGCCCGATCAAGTACAAATTCGGATTGTTCGGTGCAGACTCAGGCAAAGGCTACGCGTCCTCAACACCAAACTGTTGATGCGAAGCTACATAACCTTCGTAGTTGCGCTTTATCTCAGAAATTGAGTCTCCACCGAATTTCTCCAGCAAAGCCTCTGCCAACGTTAGAGCCATCATTGCTTCACCGACCGGGCACGCCCTCGCTACCTGGCAAATGTCACTGCGGTTGTACTGAGCTTCCACAACTTCACCAGTGTTGATATCGACCGACGGTAAAGGGCGAGTCATCGTGGCAATGGGCTTAATCGCTACATTTACGACGATCGGTTGACCGTTGGACATGCCGCCTTCAATACCACCTGCGTGGTTTGACGTTTGTCGAAAGCGCCTCGGGTCACTCGGGTCAGGAACAATGACGTCCTGGACTTCACGCCCGGGTTTTTGTGTATTTGCGAAGCCTGTACCGATTTCAACGCCTTTGACTGCATTGATGCTCATCATTGACTGGGCGAGTCGGCCATCCAGCTTTCTATCCCACTGAACGTGGCTACCTAACCCCACAGGCAAACCGAAAGCCGAAACTTCGAAAACGCCACCAATCGTGGTTCGATCCGCTTTGGATGCATCGATTGCCTGTTTGAAACGGGAATCAGCATCTGCATCGGCAGCGCGCACTTCCGATGCTTCTACAAAATCCCAATCTACTTCTTCTACCGGAACACTGCGCCCGTCTTGGTCACCTGTAGCAACCGCACGAGAATGAATTGATATACCGAATTCTTCGAGAAGCTTTCGAGCAAGGGAAGCTGCTGCAACACGTGCTGCAGTTTCTCTTGCGCTGGCACGTTCAAGCACGTTTCGAAGGTCGTGCTGTACGTACTTCAGGGCTCCTGGAAAGTCTGCGTGTCCAGGTACGACCTTCGTGTATTCCTTCTTATCGACATCGTCGTCTACCGGATTCGCTGACATAGCGTCTGTCCAGTTGGCGAAGTCCTTGTTTTCTATCCACATGGAAATGGGCGAACCAAGGGCGATCCCGTGGCGGACGCCTGAGCGAAGTTCTGCACGGTCCTTTTCGATCTTCATTCGACCGCCCGACCCGTAACCTTTTTGACGACGAGCCATTTGCTGTTCGATGTAATCCTCGGTCACCTCAAGCCCGGCCGGAATTCCTTCGACAATCACTGTCAGGCCTGGCCCATGAGATTCACCAGCGGTCAGGTATCGAAAACTAGTCATTTAAGTCTTTTCTTCTTTCGGTCTGAAGTCGTAATACCGTGTGATCGGGTTCCACAGGTTATTGCACGACAACGATTGTAGTCAGCGCTGGCTAGGAGTCGGCTTTGAGAGCCGCCTCAATCGCAGCAAACATCACATCAACTGGTGCTTTCTGACCTGTTGCCATTTCGAATCCTTCAATGCCCTGAAAAACGAGCATTGTGATGCCTCCGGCAGCATCACCACCGGCTTTTTCAACTTCTCGTAAGAATTGAGTCATCGGAGGAGCGTACACAGCGTCGTAACCGGTCGCTTCTGCTGAAATAAGTTCTGAAGTGACCGGTGTTGCCATTTCCGCCGGGCCACCTGCCATTCCTAGAGACGTGGTGTTCACCAGCAATGTTGCATAGGGCACGTGATCTGCCAACTCATCGCGAGACATGCCGCAAGCTATAGGCTTGAATCGTCCTTCGGAGAAATCGGAAGCCAGAACTGAAGCCTTTTCGACTGTTCGATTGGCAATTGTTAGGCGATTTACACCGGCGTTTTTCAATGCGTAAACGATCGCACGCGCGGCACCGCCAGCACCGAACACAACCGCGTCGGCACCAGTGGGATCAAATCCGGCTTTTTCCTTCAACGCCCTTAAAAATCCAGAGCCGTCTGTGTTGTGCCCGACTAGTTTTCCGTCTCGGTTGAAAATCCAGTTGACCGCACCAACGGCCTCAGCGGCATCAGTGAGTTCGTCAACCAACGGGATGACCGCCTGTTTGTGTGGCAACGTCACACAGGATGCCAGGAAGCCTTCTTGCCTAAACGTTTTGACCTTTTCTTCTAGGTCTTCTGGCGCTACGTCCCAGGCTTCGAATGTTTCTTTAATTCCAAGCTCATCTAGCCCAGCCTGTTGAAACACGGGCGATTTCGTGTGTCCAATCGGATGCCCCATTACGCCGATGTTGCTGCTCATTCGCTAATTGTTCCTCTGGGAGATTCTTGCTATCTCGAACGTAAATACGATTCAAGAATAATTGCCGCTGCTGCCGAGTCTATCTTGCCGCGATCTTTTCCGCGAGCTTTCGTTGGGTTGAATCCCGCATCTCGAAGTCGCGAATGCGCTTCAACAGATGACATGCGTTCATCCCAAGTAATTATTGGAATATCAGTGAATTTCCTAAGGGCGGCGCAAAATGCCTGCACCTTGCGCACCGCTGGACCGCTCGTTCCGTCTAGTGACAAAGGCAAACCGACGACGATTGAACTGGCCTCG
>CAYYMP010000134.1:0-4045 GCA_964472915.1 uncultured Dehalococcoidales bacterium
GTCAGCTGCTCTACCGCTGAGCTACTCGGGAACGAGTGTTTGCACGTGATGTGCAGGTGGGTGCGATTTTTCGGCGCACCAGTCGATGATACCTCGCAGATATCAATTTGGCACGAGGAAACAACAGCTTGTTTTTGGTTGATTGTGAGGACTATTGAAGAGCAAGCTAGTCCCGAATTCGGATCTCAGATGAGAGAGACAATTCGGCTGTTTGCAAACTAGGCGGCTTGTTCGGAAGCTGATAGTGCCCAGTTGATTCGGCTAATGATTTCGTCGGCCTGGAATGGCTTTGGGACGTAGTCGGCGGCACCCATGTTCCGTGCTTTTGAAAGCAGATCTGGGCCGTCGAGTGCAGAAGTGATGATGACCGGGAGCTTCGATGTGGAAGGCTTAGATTTGAGCTGTTCTAGCGTCGACCATCCGTCCAGTATTGGCATCATGAGATCGAGAATAATCAGGTCGGGATTGGTGTCGTGGATTTCGGTCTCGACGTGGATTCCGTCTGCTGCTTCGATAACGTCGTGACCAGCACGTTGGAGTAAGGCGACCAGGAGCATCTGGATTTCAGCGTTGTCGTCAACAACCAGAATTCTCGCCATGTTTTGTTGGTCTCCTCGATCGCACTTAGCCCTGACCGTGTCGCTGTCGCACCCACAGCTTCGCTTTGATCCACTTCTGGACGCCGTGAATACGAACGTAATTCTCGGAGATCTGGAGAACGATTCCTTCAGTGTGATCCCCACGCCTGATCGTGGATGTCACCTATTGAAGTTACTGAACCGTGTAGTTAATTGTTCAGCAGCGGCAGGAGCGTTTCTTCAAGCTCCTCTTTGGAGACGAACGCTTCATATCTGCCCTGGACGATGCCGTCAGAGTCGACGATGAATGTCCACGGTTCAGTGTTGAAGTTCCATTCGTGGATAGCAGGGAATTCAACACCAAGAGAGGGATCGCCGTTGGCAAGCATCTCGTCAGGATTGTCGAAAATCTCGACGTGAATGAAATTACCGCTTTCTCGATGCGTTTCTTCTAGCTGACCAAGCACACGCGTTTGAGGACCGCATGTACCCGACTGGCAGTAGGCAGGAGTAGAGAACGTTATTACGGTGGGTTTCTTGCTCGCCACGGCTTCATCGAAGCTGATTTGGTAGAGATCAAAGTCCGGGTTCGGATCGCTCGTGATCTTTGGCAGATCATCTCGCGAACTGGCGACTTTGGTTTCTGTCAGCGGGGCTGGCTCGCCAATATTTGGAGACTCTGTCGCCGATTTCACAAGCACACCTGATGATGCTGGTAGAAGCGATTCGTCAGATTTCGAACTGATCCTGATGTTCCACAAACCCACGCGGTCGAATGTCATGGTTGCGGTGTAAATCCCAGTTCGAACGGGCCATGGGCGCCAGGTCAAATCATCGACAGTGAACTCTTCATCCGAGTCTGGAGGCGAGTAGGTTACGCGGAGGTCATCGGCTTGGTCGTCGTACCTGGAACCATCGATTAGCTGGATGTTCAGCGGGACGCGATTTGAGCCGATAGCGGTGTCAGATGTCGCCGCAAACACAACCAGGGACTGTTGTTGTTCAGGTTCTTCACTGGACAAGCATGCTGAGAACAACAAGACGGTAACAGCGGCTAGCAGGACAGGAAGAATTCGAGCGTCGATTTTTTTGATTATGAAACTGTTTGGCATCTCGACCACGATAAACAGGTGAGCTACAAGATGTCGATGTATTTCCTGTAAATCCTCATGTGAATCCTTCTGATTTCACAAACGTGGAACATCGGCGGGATCGATATCCCTATGAGCATGCCCGAGATCGTTGGAACCCACCCCGATTATCGTCCGCGAGATCTTGTTCGAGAGCAGTTCAACTTGCTGCACAAATGGTCGGATGAAAGAGGGCATTTGTTCAACCGATTCTTGGAATCCCCGAGTACTACAAGCAGTTCGGTTATAAGTTCGCATTGAACATCGGTGGTGGCCGACCCCGACTCTTTCTCAGTTGGAGCTACAAAACATTCTCTGGGGCGGACAACTACCGTCCGCAGCCATACCAGTTTCGAGTTAGTCTCCGGAATTCATCAAAGTGCAGCCTTTGAAAGCGAGTTTCTGCCGAAGAACCAGGCGTAAACGGCTTCCATGAAGAGTGTAAGTGCCCATGCCCCTGCGCCAACCCAGAGTCCATTGAGGTCGGTGAAATTGACCGTGAAGAGAACCCATACGATCAGAGTGATCAGGCGCAGAACATTTATATAGATTATTGGGCGAGTGTTCCTGGTTCTCATTAGTGCAGCTGAATAAAGCTGTTCCATAACGAGGGCAATGGGAAGGATTGAGAGTAATCGGAAACCGATCGAGCTGAGCACCATGAGTCTGCCTTCAGCACCCATGATGTCGCCAATCACAAGGTCAGTGATCGGCGGAATGTAGGCAATTACGGCAACAACGACGTGTGTGAGTGCGCCGACCGCCAGTGCGAACCGACGGACCCGAAACGGATCGTATTTGCTCGCGAATAGGGCGAGAGCTGTGTTCTGCGTTCCGTTGGTCGCAACAGCTATTAACTGGAAAACACCGAACGCCATTGCTACTGCGGCTATTGATACCTCGGGCTCAGGAGACCGTGCCATTCCGGCGTTGAGAATAGGTTGAGTTCCCGCTGGGAGCATTGCTGCGAACAGTAGTGGCCAGAAGAATGCGGTCATTGCCCGAAGCGAAATGTCGGTAGTGCTGCTGATCCCTTCGAAGTTCCTGAGCGGTTTCGCCGACAAAATAGCGAGCACGATCACTTCAGCCATGGTTCCGAAAAGCATGGCCGCTGCAGCGATGTTCGCCCCTTCGAGTAATTCGGTTGCGAACAGCACTAATGCGACCGTCACCACGGTCACAGCACCTGACCCGGTGCCGATCCATGCCAACTTTGGGCGGTTGATTCGAAGGACAGATCCATAGAAATGCATCTTTAGGATTAGCAGGGCAGGCAGGGGCACAAGCCAAACGAGCGCTGAAGCTGCGTTGTCTTTGAGATCTCCTGTTACCGAAAAGACCTTCGTGAGGAGAAACTCAGTGACCGGTGGCAAGATAACGAGCAGTGCTATCACCGTTACGACTACGATCCAGACGCCGATGAATTTCCTTAGCCTGCTAAGAGAAAGCTGATTGTCGAAGTAAACCAGCGTCAGTTGCTGCACGCGCAGTTGTGGTAGACCAACGAACATCGATATCGACAGCGCTAGTCCGTACCCACCAATCGCTGCTTCAGGTGAATCGGTCCTGGTGAGAATTGCCGACAGCAACGGCATCAGGGCAGTCACCACCGTCATGTTCGCTGCTGTCGGAAGGAGCAGTGAAACGGCGTGCTTTACGAAAGAGCGTTCAGCGGCCGGGGATTTTGGATTGCCCGTAGCGGTTTGGTCGGTCAGCGCGGATCGTGAAGAGCTGAGGGTTGGTCAGATGCTTTACGGTACACGCGTCCCAAGCGGACTGATACGGCTTCAGGAATTGGTTGTGAGATATAGCGGTGAGCCTCGCCAGATTCTTCGGTGAAGGTCCCTCCACTACGGTCGGGACGCGAAGAAGGGAGGTCAAAGCGACAAGAACGTCTTCATCCTGAGCTTGCCGAAGGGTCAAGGCGCCAGACGGCTCGCTACCGCAGCTTTGAGTATTGCGGGCAATTGACCTGGTGATCGTTGACCATGCCCGCCGACTGCATGAATGCGTAGACGATCGTTGGACCAACGAAGGTCATACCTCGTTTTTTCAGATCTTTGCTTAGCGTTTCTGAAATTTCAGTTTCGGCAGGAACGTCGCTCATTGACTTGCGGTGAGGTTGGAGTGGCTCGTCATCTACAAACGACCAAAGGTAAGAATCGAGCGATCCGAATTCTTCCTGAATCTTCAACACAGCGTTCGCGTTCTTGACGGCGGCGTTCACTTTGAGCTTGTTACGAATAATGCCTTCGTCTTGAAGTAGTGAATCGATCTTCGACTGGTCGTAGTTCGCAACCTTTTTGATGTCGAAATTGTCGAAAGCTGAGCGGTATC
>CAYYMP010000135.1:0-4025 GCA_964472915.1 uncultured Dehalococcoidales bacterium
TTCCGCAAGAGGAGGCAAAGGTGGGTGTGATGACTCATGCGCTGCACTACGGAACAGCGGTGTTCGAAGGCATTCGGGGTAACTGGAACGAGCGGCTTGGCAAGGTCGTAATCTTCCGTCTTCGTGAGCACTACGAACGACTTGAGCGAGGCTGCAAGATTCTTCGAATCGAGCTTCCATATTCGGTTGATGACATGTGTGACATTACCGTCGACTTGCTCGAGAAGAACGGTTTTAGCGAAGACGTTTACATTCGACCGCTGGCGTTCAAGGGTCAGGAAGCCGTTGCGAACTTGATGCTGCACAAGCTCGATGATGAGTTCATGGTGGTCATGTTGCCGTTCGGTTCGTACATCGACAACAGCCGACCACTGCGATGCCAGACTTCATCGTGGCGTCGACCAATGGACTCATCGATGCCTACCGGCGTAAAGATTTCGGGTCTCTACACCACTAGCATCCTTGCCAAGACGGAAGCAATTACCGCTGGCTACGATGAGGCAATTCTCCTGAACCAGGATGGAACCGTTTCAGAAGGAAGCGGTGAGAACCTGTTCATGATTCGGGACGGCGTTATCAGCACTCCGTCAGAGACCGACAACTGTTTACTAGGAATTACCCGTGACTCGGTTATCCAGCTTGCTGCCAAAGAGTTAGGTCTTGAGGTCGTCCAGCGACGAATCCACCGTTCCGAGTTGTATCTCGCTGACGAGGTGTTCCTGACAGGAACAGCAGCTCACCTGACTTCAGTTGGTGAACTGGACAACCGGAAGATAGGAAACGGAGAAACAGGTCCTATAACTTCTAAGTTGCAGGACACGTACTTCTCTACAGTAGTCGGCGATAACGATGACTACTCCGACTGGTGCACGTTCGTCTCGCCTTCCGGCGGGTAAAACCCACTCCAAGCGCAGAAACAGCGGTGATCAATGATGTTTGATCCGACGACTGCACGCGCCCTGATGGAAAGCCACTATTTGGTGTTTGCTTTTCTGGCGAGCCTGGGAACGATGCAAATTACTGTATCGATTTCCGGTATTCGAGGTTTGTGGCTGACACCGAACAAACTCGGGACTCGGTCCCTGGGTGTGGCGCTCCTTGCTACAGCGATCATATTTTTCTTTGCGCAACCACTGTGGGTCGAAGGTCCTTGGGCAGAAGGTTCTGTCGAAGCTGATTCGGCAACCAGACTATGGGGCACAGCTTCGCTCGACGAGCTTGCGGCCGCGAGGAATGTGAACGACATTCATGGTGGAATGGCCGGCACGAACCAGGCGATCTGGTTCCCAATTGGCGCGGCCTTGGCGTTTGCAGTTTCAGCGTTCGTCGGGTTTGTGACGTCCAAGGTCTCGGGTTCAAAACCGCTGACCTCAGACGACGAACCAGTCGGCCTTGAAGCGCTCAAATCTCGCAACTACTTCGAGATCCTGCCAGCTTCCTGGCGGTCGTTCAGGTCGGAAATCGCGGTCTACTGGCGAATTCGACTCGCTGGCGCAGATGGATTCAGTATTTTCAGGATTCTGTTCAGGAGGAATTCTGGGTGAACGAGTTTGAATCCCACATTCTGATCTGGCTCAACGGACTTTCTGGCAACGTGAAGTTGTTTGACGACTTCATGCGTATCGTCGCGAGCGACTACCTCATGCCACTGATGTTCTCGATGGCGTTGCTCGCTTTGTGGTTCCTTGGAAAAACTCCTGCGCAGAGATTCGAGTATCAGCTTGCCACGATCATGGGAGCCAGTGCGCTAGGGCTATCGAACATCGCCGTGTGGTTGTTCAACATCACGATCACCCGCGATCGTCCGTTCGTCGACTATGGCGATCAGCTCAATTTGCTTTTCTATCCGCCGACCGACCCATCGTTCCCTGCGAATCCTGTCGCTGTGGGTTTTGCTGCTTCCATGGCAATTTGGAAGGTAAATCGGACGTTTGGATGGTGGATGTTTGGTCTCTCAGCTCTTTTTGGTTTCTCACGGTTGTACGCCGGCGTGTTTTACCCGACAGACGTTATAGGTGGAGCATTGGTTGGAATTGCCGTGTACGGCTTCACGACCTATCTACGGCGATTCCTTGAACCACTCGTCGGGTCATTCGTTAGGCTTATGCGCGGGTTAGGCGTCGCCTGACCGTCCGCCACCGGCGAGCGATGTTTCTTCGCTTTCGCTCTGGGAGCAGCGCGCCGGCTGACAAATCTGGCATTCGCAAGAACCTGCGAGGTTCGATGTCCCCGATCGCTCGTTCCCGTTGGGGTGAACGACCTTCAATGATCATTTCAGGATTTGTCTCAAATAGATCGTAGGCTGCGGAATCACCGACCCAATTTGACACGAGAGAGAACGCCGGACTCAACTCAGGTGCCCGTGGTGCGGTGATTGAGTGCATTTCAGACGCAACTACGTGCGCAATTCCGCGTCTTATAAAAACTTCAGCGGCTCTCCGTGCGGCTGGACCGTGTTCGCCGGTGATGCTTCCAGCTGCGATCTGTACTAATACTCCGTCTTCAACAAGGTCACCGAGTCTCCCAGGTTGTCGTTGAAATCCTGTATTTCGCTCAGGGTGTGCCAAAACCGGAACCAGGCGTTGAGTCAGGATTCGTCCAAGAACGTCTTCGACGTACGGTGGACAGCGGTTAAATGGCGGCTCCACTAATACGAAGCGTGTCCTATTAAGCGTGATCACTGACTCCGAAGTGACAAGATCGGGCAGGGCAGTATCCAGACGGTATGTCATGCCCGTAAAGATTCGAACTGGCGGTGAATTTCGTCTAACCGAGTCGCTTTGTAGCGCCGCATTCAGCGTGTCTGCCAATTCCCGGACTTGAGCGAAAGTTTGCCCCTCCAATTCCATATCTAGGAAATGCGGGGTAGCAATGATCGTGTCCGTGCCGTCTGCACCCGCGGCCCGCGCCATTGCCAGGCTGTCCTCGACTGTCGTTGGACCGTCGTCCAAGCCTGGCAGAATGTGGGTATGGATATCGACATTTGGCACTGTTGATCAGGTTACGCTCGGGCAGTAAGCCTTCGGAATGACTCTCCGTATTCGAACCCGTATCCGGCAGCTGCATCTGAGTGTCGCTGTCGAATTCTTTTATCCATGTCCGAGCCGAAAGACAAACCCGGGACCTGACTGGCATGTTCTGCCAGCGCGTTTATTTTGGTGTCGACCGAATCAGTGACGTCGACGATGACATCTGGGTTGTCGGTCCCCCAGAACATGAGATGTTTCACTTTGTAGGGCTCGACACCGTCTACCAACTGCTCAGGGAAGTGCAGGTGGTCACGGGCATAGGGATACACAGCGTCTTGCACAGTGATTCCGACGTTCCGATGATCTCGATGCTGAAATCCGTTCACCCGGTGCTGATCGTGTGCGAAAACGACCTCGGGTCGGTATTTTCGAATTGCGTGAACCACCTCGCCTAGAAATTGCCTGTCGGCTTCCAACTCGCCGTCTGGGTGATCTAGGACAACGATGTCCTTTACGCCGATTACGTCGGCGGCAGCGCGCTGTTCTTGAGCCCTAATCTCGACGATTCGTTCTGAAGTCATTTCCAGATCATTGCTGCCGCTGCTTCCCGTAGTGCACTGAACAAATGTGACTTCGCATCCCTTTGATGCCCATAGCGCAGCCGTTGCTCCAGCACCAATTTCTGCATCGTCTGGGTGAGCGAATATCACCATTGCCCGTTCGGGTACTTCCGTTATTTGTTCAAACGGCTTTACCTGGTTAGGCGCGGAATAAGGGAAGGTCATTGACGATGGGTCCTTTGTTGATCCTTGAGGAGCATCAGTTCAGCAGATAGTCGAAACATGATAGCGATGTACCAGTACATAGCGAAGCCACACGGACTCTCACCATCCATTTATCACTAACCCGATATAGAATTTCTGATGGCGTTTTTTTATTGGTTGAAACTCGGCCAGTTTTCACTGCCGATACGTTTTCATTTATCCGCTCGTTCACAGTCTATTTTTCGGAGTTTTCATGTCGTCAGTTGCAGCATTTGATCCTGAAATCAGCAGC
>CAYYMP010000136.1:0-3924 GCA_964472915.1 uncultured Dehalococcoidales bacterium
CTCCCAAAGCGGATGCGCTACCGCTGCGCCACGCCCCGACCGACAAATACGCTGCTGATCTTGTCAGCAGGATCGGCCTGAGTGCACCTGATGTGCCCGTCGAAAACCGATGTTTCGTCATTCGCTATTTCCGGTTTTTGGGTCAGACCGAAAATCAGCAACCGAACCATTGTAGAACCGTTAACGCGTAATCACATAGTCCAATCTGGTCAATTTACGAAAGTTCCTCAAAATTCATCTAAACCACTGCTCTCAATCTCAATTTGCCGGTAAGTGAGTGAGCGCTGACCAAAAGTTAAATTTTTGGGCTATTGCGGAAAACCCCCAAAATATTGGTATTCAACTTATTGAGATTTTTGGAGCCAAGCGCGAGTTTTGAATTAAGCGCCATTGACGCTAAATCAATATTCCCATCAATCAGTTATCTTCTCGCAGGAAGATTCTGACCCTGCGAAAAGGATCCAGATACGGCAACCCTAAAACTCATCCACAGAGATCGCGCGACCGGAACATCCGGTCAGGCTGGTGCACACGCACGCCCGGTCAGGCAGATTCGACGCGGGCATCCGCTCGGAGTGCTCCGTAATGGCCAGTACCGGCGCTACTGGGGTGCAGGGTTCGCCACGTTCACCGGATTCAACATGCAAATGTTGATTCGTGGTTGGTTGATGTACGATCTCACATCTTCACCGTTGATGGTGACTATGGTCACAGCAGCAATGATGATGCCGATGCTGTTCCTCTCTCTCGTTGGCGGAGCACTGGCAGACCGCGTAGACCGCAAGCTAATCACGATTGCTTCCGACATCACCCTGCTCGGATCGTTCATCGCTCTGTTCGTAATTTCTGCCGCAGGAATTCTCGAGCCGTGGCACATCCTCGCGGTGTCGGTTGTGAACGGGATTGCCTTCTCACTGGCTGTTTCAGCTCGACAGGCACTAATTTCTGGACTCGTTCACCGCGAGCAAATGCGCACAGCGGTTGGCCTGTCTGCAACCACCTACAACTCAGCACAAATATTCGGTCCTGCAGTTGGTGGAGTGCTACTTCCAATATTTGGAGCAACCACCGCCCTTGGAATTAGCGCGGTTATCGTTCTCCCTGCCCTGTTCCTGTACGCATCACTTAGGCCGCACGAACATCACAGCGCCAACGACGCCAAAGGCTCTATAGTTGAGAATGTGAAAGCTGGACTGAGGTACGCATACCAGACCACCACATTGCGATTCCTACTGCTTGGTGCAATGGTGATGATCCTCACAGTCGGCCCCTTCCAGTCGCTCATGCCTGTGTTCGCCGAGGATGTTTTGAACGTCGGCGCAGGTGGACTCGGAGTCCTGATGCTCTCCGCTGGAATCGGTGCGCTAACCGGTTCTATCGCTGTGGTCGCCATTGGTGAACGTATTCCTCACGAAAAACTCGAACTCGTGTTCGGTCTTTCGGGAGCAGCAATGCTGGCTGCCTTCGCACTGTCACCCTGGTACGCGCTTTCAATCGTCCTCGTGGGAATTACGGCCTTCTGCGTCACAAGCTTCATGGTCGTAAACATGACAGTGACTCAGATCTCGTGCCCCGACTACATCCGTGGTCGAGTTGTGAGCGTCCGATTCCTCGTGATTGGACTGATGCCGTTCGGTGCACTCTCAATGGGTGCTCTTGCTGAGTCGTTCGGTGCAACGAACGCCGTGACAATCGTTGCTGCCGTCGGAACAGTTGGATTCGTACTCGTGCAACTGGCATCAAGGCTTTTTGCAGGCAGCCACGCGGTTGAGTCGACCGAAGCTTCACGTCAAGCCGACTAATCACCAGTCACGCTCGCAGGGTTTTCGTCGCACCGGTAGCGCGCTACCATCATTCCCTTACAAGCCAGGGAGCCGACACCGCGCATGAAAATCACTTCTGTTCAAGCCGTTTACCCGAACTATCAACACACCCCTGCTTCCTGGCGCACCCACTTATGGCAAGTAGTGGTTCGAATCGAAACTTCCACCGGGCAAACAGGTTGGGGGTTCGGTGGAGGCGGAAAAGCCGCGGTTGAGATCGTGAACGGGCATTTTTCTGACTTGCTGGAAGGTCGAGAAATCAACTCTGTTTCAGATATCGAATCGACCTGGGACTACTTGTACTACGAGTCCCTTCCATACGGACGTAAGGGCGTAGCGATCATGGCTTTGAACGGTGTGGATCTTGCTCTGTACGACGCCTTAGGCAAAGCCGAAAACAAATCCGTGGTCGATTTGCTGGGTCGGACTAAAGATGATCCGATTCGCTGCTACGCGACTGGCCCCGACACCGATTGGTATTCGGAGCTCGGTTTTACCGCACAAAAGATACCCCATCGCTGGGCCGGGGATGATTCAGTTGATACGGCGGTCGCAGTAGCAGAGAAGGCTCGTTCAACGTTCGGCCCACAGGCTGAAGTTATGTTCGATGTCTACATGTCGTGGGATTCCGAGATTACGCTTCGCATGAACGAGGCACTCGCTCACCTCAATATCCACTGGTTCGAAGACGTCCTTACTCCCGACGATTTCGACGAGTTGGGCGAGCTACGCCCCAAGATTCAACCGGTAAATCTTGCCGGCGGGGAACACGAGTTCACACGATTCGGTTTCGCCGATATTGCAAGAGCAAACTCGTTCGACATCTGGCAGCCAGACATTACATGGTGTGGTGGCATCACCGAGGGCCGGCGAATCATCGATATGGGAATCGAAAACGGAGCTCAAATCGTCCCACACCGTGGAGGAGAACCGTGGGGACTCCACCTCGTTGCGGCGTCTGAATGTGAGGACTTCGCAGAGCTGGTTATGGGTGTTCGTAACGCCGACAAAGACGACTTGTGGGTCGGCGCGCCAGAACCTGTCGATGGGCACATCGAAATTGGAGATGCGCCGGGTTTCGGAGTCGAGCCGAATGGGGCACTACTCTAGTGATTCGAGCAGTCATTTTCGACCTGTTCGGCACGTTGGTCGCGAACTACGGACGAGAACACTATCTTGAAGTCGTTGAAAACATGGGGCGCGCCGTTGATGCGTCACCTGAAGCATTCCGGGATCTGTGGCGGAAACACTACGTCGACCGATTAACGGGTGTCCACACAACCGAATCGGACAACATCCGGTGGGTTTGTGATCAGCTCGAGATTTGCCCTGACGACGCGCAGGTAGCGAGATCGAACGAGATATATCTCGAGTTCGCACGGCCGTTCCTGATGAGCGCTCGTGAATCCGCAGAGAACGTTTTACATGAACTTCAGAATGCCGGTATCAAAACCGGCCTAATCTCTGACTGCGGTCCGTGGGTACCTAACAACTGGGCGAGCTCACCTTTCGCGGGATTGATCGACTTCCCCGTGTACTCCAGTCGATCTGGGATGAAAAAGCCCGCAATGTCTTTGTACGAGGAAGCTGCTGCAGGGTTGAGCGCGCAACCAGAAGAGTGTCTCTACGTCGCCGACGGTAACGGTGAGGAATTACCCGCGGCAAAAGCTTTTGGCATGGAGGCCGTGAAGATCACGCCGTGGAATTCACCTGGTGCTACTCCAGACGCAGAATTCAAAGCATGGGACGGCACGACGATCGACAGTCTGACAGGGTTACTGTCGATCGTCTCCTAGAACCGAAAGTTACTTCAGAGCGTTTGCGATGTCTTCACATGCTTGCATGTAGATCGTCGCATCAACGTTGATTGACAGGTACTGCACACCAAGATCTATCAGCCACTTACCCATCTCAACGTCTTTGGCGTACGAACCAATCACCCTGCCCTGTGCTCGAGCCTTCGAGGCGGCTTCTTTCAGAGCATCCTCGACAATCTTCGACCGCACATCGCCTGGAACGCCCAGCGACTGCGATATGTCGTACGGCCCCAGGAACAAGACATCAATTCCGTCGACGGTCATGATCTCTTCGAGGTTGTTGA
>CAYYMP010000137.1:0-3825 GCA_964472915.1 uncultured Dehalococcoidales bacterium
CAACATGCAAACCTTCGCCGAACGCACCCTCGCGGTATTTCTAGAAGTGCTGGGTAGCCCTCTCCCTCACATGTCCCGACCTTGCTGGAGGGACCTTCCGGTCGGGTGGTGCGAGGGGTGACTCTTACGATCCTTTCGACATGCACAAACATGCAAAACCAGAGAAACACCAGCTCAATGTCACCCCGTTGAAAAACGAGGGTTCCCCACACAACAAACTTCCCTACCCGGCGAACTCCACTGGCAGCATGACCACAGCGCGTGCACCTTTTCCGGTCAAATAGCTGTTACCAATTCGCACGGTTCCGCCGTGGAGCTCAACGAGTTGTTTCACAATGTAGAGCCCTTGACCCGTACCAGGAACCTGACGGGTTATCTCGTTATCTACTCGATGAAACAACTCGAAGACGTGTTGCAAATCCGACTCTGGAATTCCGGGGCATTCGTCCTCAACACTCACCATTACCTGATCGCCAACTCTCTCTACCGCAACGAAAATAGTGGTGTCAGCAGGTGAGTACTTTGACGCGTTACTAACCAGATTGGAAACGACCTGGGTGATTCGCTGTCGATCTATGGTGGCCTCAGTGTCGCCCCCCATCTTCTGGAGTGCTGAGCTCAGCGGTCTGACCTCGCCCATTCAGGCTGGGACCCAATCCCTCAAGTACTCCGGTTACCAGTGCAGAAACATCCGTTTTGATCGGCTCAAGCTCGATGTTTCCACGCTCGATGCTGGAAACGTCAACAAGATCCTGAATCAGCGCGTCCAAATGCCAAGCGTTCCTTTGAATCACCTGTAGTTGCTGGGACTGTCTTTTCGAAAGATCCTGTCCTCCCCCGCGAGCCAGGAGATCCGCAAACGCAATGATGCTCGTCAACGGAGTCTTCAACTCGTGGGTGAGCAGGTTGAGGAAGTCGTTTTTGGCCTCGTTCACGCTGGTAAGTCGCGCCGCCTCTGCCTCAAGACGGATCGAGCGTTCTCGCTCCTGTGCCAGCTCGATCGAACGGCGGTAGAGCTGCTGATTCGCAACTGCTGCGGCGATCTGGTTGGCTACCTGCTCGACTATTGAAACTTGCTCGGCTCCATAAACGCCCGCATCAGCACATGAGATCTGGAATATCCGAGCAAAGTCGCCATCACGACCCATCGGAACGGTTACCGACGATTGAATACCACGGTCGACGCCGACCCATTCTGAAAACCTGGAGCCTTCCTCCGGACTATTGATAACGACTGTTTCACCAATATCTGCTGAATGCCCGGTTGGTGTACCACCCGTCCTGAAGCTCGCTCGTTCGTCACCATGGATCGATTCATCACTGCTTACATACAGGGTTTCGGCAGTTTGATTAGAAACGTCGACGTTAGAAATCGCGACTCGATCAACCGGGACAAGCTCTGCCAGTAAAGCCGAGAATCGATCGAAACTCTCGCTCGAGTCCAGGGACGATCCTATTTCACGACTAATTTGAACTAGGATTTCCTGCTGACGAGCATATTTACGGGCGGCCTCGTGAAGCCTGGAGTTAACGACTGCGCTGGCGACACGGCTTGCGACCTGGTTCACAAATTCGCGTTCAGTAAGGTCGTACTCATTCTTGGACTTGCTCAGCAAGTGCAACACACCGACGGCTTTACCCTGATCATTAAGCGGTGCTGCAACCCACGCTGTCATGTTTCGAGAAACCATCGAGTTTTCGGTATTTGCCCGTGTGGCTGCAGACAGTCGAATGTCATCGCGGAGAGTTTCCAGGCTCACATCCATCAGACGGTTTTCGTCAACCACCGTTCCTGAAACAGAATCTTCGAGGGTTTGAACAACGATTTCTTCTTCAGGACCGCCCTCTATCAAGAAGTCAATTTTCGTACGTGACTCGATGTCTACATCTGTGAGCACGAGCAAATCGAATTCGATTGCTCCACGGAGAATTTCAGCGAACTTTGGGAACACCGAAGCGAAGTCAAGGCTCGATCCGATGACCTCCCCAATATCGTTGAGTGTTCCGCGAAGTGCCGTCTCTTTCTCTAACGATTCCGACAGCGACGCACTGAGGAACGAACCTGAGATCTGAGCCGCGATCCGCTCACCCATAAGCAGCGACTCGTCGTCGAATTTCTGATCTCCGCTGGAATTGAGGGTGAGAGTCCCCACCACCACACCACTCACGATCAACGGAATATTCAGAACACCAGTCAATCCCGCTGATGCATCAGGTGCTCCGGGCAACTCACGGGCAAACTCCTCCGCGTCAGCGAAATTCATGTACAAACCCTGCAGGGTCTTCACCATCCGTTCGGCACTTGTACCCGCCAGGTCATGTGAGCTTCCACTCTCCCATCCTTCGATGTCCGAACCATCAGTGTTGATTGAATATCGTGTCGAAATCGTCTGGGTTGAGTGATCGATCTCTGCAAGGGTTATCCGGTGATGTGGGATCAGGTCGTTCACTAACCCCGCGAACGTGCTGTAAACGTCCTCCACTCTGTGAGTACTTGAAAATATCCGCCCGATCTCCGCCAGCTTTGACTGAAGTTTTGACTACCGTGAAAGCGCTTCCTCGGTTTGTGCGGAGAGCACGAAGCGGCTGACTTCGGTTGCAATTGTTTGCAACTGCTTTGCGTCTTCGAGTCGAAGCGGATCATCGTCACCGAAATAGACCGCGATAGCTCCAAACGGTTCATATCGCCCCCCAATAGTGGCAGCAATCCCTCCAGTCAAACCTTCTTTTTGAAACATCACCGGGAACTGTGTTCCCGCTGAGTCGCCTGGATAGATTGCAACGCCCTGCACGAATGTAGCGCGAGTGATCAGTCCGTCTTCGTGACGTTCAGAAACCCACCCTTTGAATTCGAGCGGAAGGTTATAGACGCTTTCGAGGACATAAAACCCGGTATCACTGTCAAACCGCGATATTGCAGTCGCCCTGTTTGAATAAGCCTCCGATGTGAGTCGTGTAACTAACTCATACACTTCGGAAAGGGTGCGCGAAATCAATTCAAGTTGACGTACACGAGCAGCTAAGTCGCCGATTTCACGTGAATCATCAACTTCTTCGTGTGTCGGCTGCACCACAGCGCGCACCAATGTGCGGTCTTGTTCCTTGAAAACCCTCAGCGAAACTTCCACAGGAATCAAGCTGCCGTCGGCATGGGCACCGTGGAGTTCCAATCCAATTCCCATTGTGCGTGCATGCGGTCGGCGGGCAAACCGGGACATATGATCCCGGTGTCGAGTGCGCAAATCAACCGGGATAAAAACCTCAATACTCTGCCCGATGAGAGAATCAGGTTCATAGCCGAACACTGCACTAACTGATTCCGAAACAGACACGATTGTTCCGTACAGATCTGCTACGACCAGTACGCTCCGGTCATCCGTCAAATTTTCAGGTATCAGTTCAGGCATTTGTTAGGACAGAATTGGTTGAACTGTTCGCAGAAACCAACATGAATTCAGGATGCGTACTGTACATCTGTCTCGCCAGACGGGGACTACCCGGTTCCAATTCCGCATATACACACATCGGTCACGCTGAAATGACCTAGGGAATCCGCTTAAAGAGGAACGGGAGAGCCTGCGCTCCCCCGTTCGAAATCTGTTCTCATCCGGTTCCCTTTCCGGATTGGAAAGGGTTAGGGATAGGAGACTGCGACGCGTACCTCAATCCTCCCCCCGGATTGGGGGAGCCAGAGGGGGAGAATGTGACGCATCGCTGAGTGACTGTGTCACGATCGCGATTCGCTCACGTCCGCCCGGACACTACTAAATCACCTACGCAGAACCTACCGGCTCTTTGTCGTCAGCACCCGACGACTTCTTACGT
>CAYYMP010000138.1:0-3811 GCA_964472915.1 uncultured Dehalococcoidales bacterium
GGTGCTCGGTTCCGACTGCTTATGACAGTTGGTGTTATGACCGTTGTTTTTGCCACACTGATGATCGTTGTAATTCGTGGGCATCGCGCTCAAACCGCAGCGCGCAATCAACTTGAAACGTTGCTAGAGAACGAAAGAGCCCTGGTCGATGAGCTAGACCAGAGCAACGCGGATCTGAAAGCAGCCGATGAGGAGCGACTCAGGCTGCTGTCTGTCGTCACACATGAACTTGGAAACCCGTTAACCAGTATTTCTGCGTTTGCAAATTTGTTGTCGAGAAACAAAACCAAGAATCTCACCGACAAACAAATATCAATGCTCAGTTCGATCCGAGGAAGTGAACAGAGGATGCGGACTCTGCTTCGGGATCTTCAAGATCTATCCATGGTTGAATCCGGTGCGATGCGACTCGAATTCGACAATATTGAACTAAAAGAATTGGTCACCGAAGTGGTCCGATCGATGGAGCCCATCTCCGACGAACTAGGGCAACAACTTGAACTTCTATATTCAAGCAAAATCGAGCATCTAGAAATAGACAGAATCAGGGTTTCACAAGTTGTGACCAACTTAATTTCGAATGCATCGAAATATTCTCCGACACGTTCAGAGATAGTCGTTGAAGTTGTCGATTCATTCGAGAGTGTAACTATTGCGGTTTCAGATAACGGAATTGGTATCAGCTCAGAAGACCAGGCGAAACTGTTCACACCGTTTTTCCGAGCCGACAATTATGAGACGCGGGAAATGCCTGGAACTGGTCTGGGCCTTGTCATCTGCCGCCAGATCGCCGAATTGCATGGTGGTGAACTAAGCGTGGAGTCAGTGCGCGGCTCAGGATCAACTTTCACACTCGCGATCCCAAAGAGCCGATCTGTCAGATCGAATGAAGCGGCTTAGCTTCCGAACAACTCAGGCAATGACGCACACGCGGTGGAAGTTGAAAAGTCAGTAAAAGACGCGTGTACGTTGATGAGTCCGGGTTGATCGTACAAAGTCTTGAGGTCAGCATCCAATTCGGTGACTGATTGTCCTCTAACCAAGTTTTCCAATGAGAACAGAATCGGACCAACGTCGTCGCAGGTGCCGGCATGGATGTGCATCGGCTGGACTTCATTTGAGGGTGGCTCCACCGCGACAGTCACTGTCGTTATCTCACCAACGGTCTCTATAACAGCTGTTCCAGATTGACCACCCGGAGTCTCACGTGAGAGATGGATCTCAACGGTAGTCGAATCTGTCCCTACCGTTATTCGAGGTTGGGGAGTGGGTTCAACAACGTCGCTGATTTCGTTTTCTGGATTGATGCTCGCACCAGAGTCTCCGCTGCCCGAGCACGCTCCAGCCAAAACCAACAGTGCAATCGACACCCAGATCAGAACAGTTTTGTGATCGATATGGATCGCACCGGTGCGTATGGACAACGAGGACCTTTTACCTGTCGAAAATCGGACGCCAATCACCTTCGATTGGCCATGTGAGTTGTTCTTCGATCTGTGCGTGATCTTCATACACGACCCGCACATCGTCGATTGAACTTCCGACCACTTCGATATCGTCCAGATCCAAATTACGAAGTTCCATTGCGTATCGGAGATACCCGACCTGTTCAAGTTTGTAACCCATTACCTGGAGGCCCACGACGTCTGCAGCGATACCGTGATGGCTGGAAACAACAACATTTGACGGCATCTCAAACCCGTCGATAGGGCCATTACCTTGCATCCCTACAACGCCATCTATAACGGTCAAGTCTGGTTCGACGTGTTGGGCCATTTTGGCGAGAGTCAGGTTAATCGCCTTGCTGCCCTTGTGGATCTTGACTTTCTGCTCGCGGCCAGAAAGAGTCCCGACGAGGATGTTCTTGAGACCCAGCGTTACAACGACATTGTTATGGGTCTTCATCGGACAAACTGACACGACATACGATTCTGATAGTCGCTTCGACATATACAGCGTCTGAGGATTCAGATGGTCATCAAATGCAGGCACTGGAATGCGGTCGTCGGTATTTAGATCAAGAAATTCGACCGAGAACTCTTTTTGCAGGTCACGATATCCGTAGTTATCGAATCCTGAGTCTGGAGTTCCAATTGCGGGGCCAACTGCAATGATGAACTCACTCACTCCAAACTCTTTGAGATACGTGAGCGTGGCCCGAGTTGAGTCGACGTGAGTTGCTGCCAGTTGATTCGACGTGGTCACGAAGTTGGGTTTGACCATCACAGGCTTGTCGGGAATGACAATTTGATCATGGATCAACTCGAGTGCGTTTCTTACACCGGTTGCTCGATCCTCAGCCCTGACAATGCTTGCTTTGACCATAGTTAACTCCATCCTCGTGCGTGGTACTCAAATCATAACTGAAATACACATCGGACTTTCTCGCTGAACACATGGCGAAGGTGTAATGTTTCCAAGTCGCGGTAAGAACCATTAAATCCCCTGAAAAGGAAACATCAGTGCAGTACAAGAATCTCGGAAATACCGACATTAAGGTTTCAGAGTTTGCTCTCGGGTGTTGGCCTTTTGCCGGTGGCTCTGTGTGGGGACCGCAAGACGACGATGTGTCCATTGCGACCGTCCATGCTGCATTAGACAAAGGAATTACCTTTTTCGATACCGCAGAGGGCTACAACGACGATTCTCATTCTGAAGAAGTTCTGGGCAGGGCGCTCGTAGGCCGACGAGAGGAAGCGGTCATAGCGACAAAAATTAGCCCACCTCATCTTGTTCCCTCCGAAGTTGAAGCTGCCTGTGACGCGAGCCTCGGAAAACTGCAAACTGACTACATCGATCTTTACCAAATCCACTGGCCAAACCATGAAGTAGCCGTTGCCGACACAATGGCTGAACTTCTCAAACTTAAGGACAGTGGAAAGATTCGATCTATCGGCGTCTGCAACTTCGGTGTTGTCGACTTAACCGACATTTTGACTTCAGGTGAAATTGTCACCGACCAGTTGCCGTACAACTTGCTTTGGCGTCCCATCGAAGTAGAGATTCTTCCAAAGTGCCGAGAAAACAACATAGGGTTAATCTGCTACAGCCCACTCGCACAAGGACTTCTCACTGGACGATATGCGTCAGCTGACGAAGTACCTGATGGTCTATCCCGATCTCGTTTATTCAACGGGAACCGTCCTCTTGCTATCCACGACGAAGACGGGTGCGAAACTGAAGTATTCAAGGCTATCGAAGGTGTTAAAGCCGTCGCCGACAGACTAGGTGAACACCCGGCGAAAGTATCCCTGGCGTGGGTCAGGGCTCAGCAGGGGATAACTTCACTCCTGGTTGGTGCACGATCGCCTGAGGAACTTGATCTCAACATCCCGGCATTCGAATACGAACTCTCTGTAGATGTCGAGGCCGAACTAACTTCGATCACTAACCCAGTGAAGAATTACCTCGGTTCAAACACCGACATGTGGCACGGCACAAATCGAATGAGGTAGTCCAGAACCTGGATTTACCTTGAACAGTTAGACCGTAACCGACGTTCTGCTCTCGAGAGAAAAGTCTTTCTCTGCGAGATCGGCAATGTAATCGCCAATGACCAGGGAAGAGGTTGCACCGGGTGAGGGGGCGTTGAGGACGTGTATCGCTCCGTTTACTTCCTCGATTCGGAAGTCATCCAGTAGGTTGCCGCCACGATCTACCGCCTGAGCACGAACACCTGAGCCTGTTCCGGACAGGTCTTCGTTCGTCAATTCAGGCACGAGTCGTTGCAAGCTCTTCAGGAAGACTCCTTTGCGGAATGAGCGATTCATTTCCCAGAGCCCCATCTTCCACTCTCTAGCTGACATCTTCC
>CAYYMP010000139.1:0-3717 GCA_964472915.1 uncultured Dehalococcoidales bacterium
GTGCGCATCCCCACACCCTGTGCGTTGAGCTTGGTGGCAAAGGTCCTGCGGCCTGCGTGTGACGAGTTCCGCATGCCTGCCTGTTTGTAGAAGCTGGAGAACTGCATACACAGCGTGGTGTTGCTGAAGTGCTTGCCTGTGCGCTGTGAGGCAATCACGGGTGCTGTGAGATCAGAAAGCCGCCTGGTCTTGAGATAGCGACACAGCTCTTTGCGCATTTTGTCGTTTAAAACGACAGTACGTCCCTTGGACCCCTTGGTCTGCGAGGCTCGCAGATTGACCTGTTGCACCACAGAGAGATCTGGGTTCAGCACATCCTTGAGCTTGAGCACGGCGATCTCGCCCACACGCATGCCAGCCCAGGCGCTGAGCAGGAAGGCGATGCGATTGCGCTCCCTGTTCCTGCCCACCCCAATGATCTTGAGCACCTTGTTGATTTCAGCTTCTGTGAGTACCGCCGCACGAGCCATCGCTGTCTCCCTAGATGAACAAATCTACTGTGCTTACGATAAGTCCATCTGAGCCAGAGAGCGACCAAAAAGTGAATAAAAACAATCACTTGAATATCATGAGGTTAGCCAGCTTCGATGAACTAATATGCATTTGTTCAGCTAAATAGCTGTATGCGGATCAGAGAGATTACACGGAGTACTCAAGACTGGCTGGATCAGCTGGGAGCAACACCAGCAGGTCGTGAGAACACGGCTAAAATCGATCAGATCCAGCAGGACATGGAGGACGAGCAGGAACACGGGGTCGTTCCTGTAACCAACCAGAACGCCCTGCTACACAGATACGCGACCCCGCAGGACCTGGAATACGCGATCAAGAAGCGGGTCCCCGCTAAACCCGCTCGTAAACCCATCCCGCAGAAGCAGATCAAGAGCGCATCACCCAGTGAGAGAGCACGGGTACGCAAGATGGCTCAGGCGGCTCTCAAAAAGCGCACCAAATAACCAGATTATTCTGGGGTCCTGTGCGAGTTAGATAAATAACTGCACATAGCGGACCCATTGAGCGAGAGCTCCGCATCGAGATTGTGCTGAGACTAGTCACCGTCAGATTTTTGCGTATCCGTCCCCAGTGCCGTGGGTGTTGATTACGGCAGTCCATTGAAGCCATGCGGCACACTGTCACCTGAAAGTGTCGCTTAAAAATCGTTGCTGGTTGGGTAAGGAACAGAGCCCAGGCTGAGGATCAAAATCCAGCTGACAAACGTGTGGACCTCAACTCAGCGAAACACCAAAGCGTCACTCCTGCGGATGGGTGACGTATGGCCCTAATCTAGCGAAACCAGACCAATAAGAACTGATTCAGGTTCCAAATATCTTTCGCAGGTTAGAGATAGAAAGCCGTCTCAGCATAAGTTCAGCGAGCTCAGCGAGCTGTGACTTATGCGCAAGACATGTCGTCGCAAGACGACATCAAATGGATCCCTAAATCTCCTTGGATAAATAAGCACACGCACTTGGTGCGCTAACGGGAGAGAGCCATGACCACCAAATACCTATGCGACGTCCACGAGACCTTGAACAGGGAATACCACGAGATCAGCAAGGCTGAGTTCTCCAGGAGCTATCTCAGCCAGTGTAGCAGTTACCTCTGTTACCTCGTGAGCTCAGGTAACGAGCCCACACGCAATGTGCTCCTGAACCTCTGGGGCAAGCTCCATCAACAAGCGGATATCTATGAAAGCCTTGCTGGCAGAGAGCATGCCGCAAATCTCCAGCGCAGATATCAGCAGAGTGCAGTGCTCATGCAGGATCTCGCTGATGCCACGGAACGAGAGTTCAAAGACCGCAGTCTGCGCGCGAGTTAGACTTTACGGCGTAAACTTCTGCTCGTACTCGTGCTTTGGTATCGTGCACCCATCTTTTTCAAGAAGATATCTGATTTTCGCCCGCTGCTTCAGGCTTATTTCGTGAGAGTGGTAATTAAAAACGAAATACTCTGCTGAGAGCTCAGGGTGTCTAATTTTAATCAGATCTTTGTATTTTTTAGTGCCAATTTTTCTCATGGAGTTGACCTGCTCCCTCATAGCACCGCAATAACCATGGTTAGCGAGCTGCCGTTGTTGGTAACTACTTAAGTAGCTAAGCAACCTAGACGTTCCTTCAATCCAAACTTTGCGCAAATCGACGAATTCTCGATCCTCTGGAGAAGTAGGCGGCAAGGTTCTATCCAAGATCACCGCTAGTAGTTCGATCTTAAGCTTTTTATTAGTTCTACGACCACGAACGCTTTCAAACAGTTTTTTAAGGTCATCTACGCTGGTTTGCGTGGCTAATGCGTGTTCGATTTTTGCTTTTTCGTTCCGCACGGTAATACGTGGTGCGTTGATTTTTGACTGAAGTGAGACACGCTTTCTTCGTTTCGCCATGCTTCCTCCTACGCAGCCCACTTGGCTGAAAAAGCCTCAGCCTGCTGCAGTACAGTTTGTATCGCAGCGGGCTGAAGGTCTGGCGGATAGCCGTATTTCCGCAGTATGCGTCTGACCGTCACCCTGATCTTCGCTCGCGCCATCTCGCTGCGATACCAATCAATCACGGCATTGGATTTGATGCTGCTGAGTAGCTCGTTGGCGATGATCTTGAGTTTGTCGTCTCCCATGACATCCACTGCACTCTCATTCTCAGCAAGCGCCTCGTAAAAAGCTCGCTCGTCCTCACCTAATCCGTCCGCTTCGCCTCGCTCCATCCCAGCGCGACGTGTTTGTATTCGCTGGCATCCATGCTGCCTCTGAGCTTGTCCGCTGCCTGAAACAGCTTGGCTTCAAAGCCCAGATTTGCCCCTGATGATGCTGTCTTTGCCATAAAATGCGCCAACTCTCTGAAATATCGATATTTTCTGGTCGTCCTTCCCGTCAAAAGACAGCAAGCTGCGCACAGTTGACGATATGAAAGGACACAAACATGAGCGTACTCGCAGGACTTAAAGTTGCCAACACTTCACGCCGTGACGCACATAGCCCCACCCAGCGCCGCAGAGCCAAGCTGGTTGAGAAGCTGGAAGAGCAGTTGCAGGGTGCTGAAGCGCTGATTTCAGGAATGTCGTTTCAGACGACAAAACGGATCACACAAACCAATCAAGACGGAGAGCTGGAGCGTGTGACCGTACCCAAGCGTTTCCGTACCTGGCACTGGCACGATGCGAGCGGCGTCTGGTTCCTTGAGGTGCGGTACGGCGCTCGTGCTCTCAAGCTCAACAAGTCAGGCGCCACCAGCATCGTTGTGGGAGAACGGGACAGGCTGGTGGATATCATTGGCACAGTGATTGAAGCTGTCAGGGCAGGGGAGCTGGATGCCGCGATTGAAGAGGCAGCTGACACACGGGTTGGATTGAAGCGAGCTAAATCCCGCGCCGCGGCCACTGCCTAGTCGCGCTCATGCAGCTGAAATAAGGGTCGTACAGCACTCGCACTTGCTGAGCCGCTACACTGCCCAGCCCGTCCCAGCGCAGGGCACTGTATGACCCTTAAATCACGTGCTAAAACACTGGAGTGTCATGTTTGACGTTGTCCAGGCGCGGGCTCGTTATCCTGTTGAAACTACTCAGGTGCGATAGTTCCTAGTGTGGCAGTGGCTTCTGACGTGACCTAGACATTACTTAGACAGTGGTAAAATAAGTTATTTAGAACAATGTATTATAACGTAGGAACTACTGAGTGGGAGTAGATTCACGTCTTCTAACACACTGAAAAACAATATAAAACGGTAA
>CAYYMP010000140.1:0-1879 GCA_964472915.1 uncultured Dehalococcoidales bacterium
TTAATGGTCGAATCCAGTTTTATTCGGGAATACCACTGTTGTAATTGACATAACATTGATAGTGCGACGTGCAGTGTTTCTGAATCGTTGACGCCCTGCCGGACCTCAGGCTCTGCTAGGTCGTGACCTAGGAGTACGCAGGTGCTGCAGGAGTCGGGGCTGTCTGCTCGATAGCTTCTCGAAGTTCGCCGAGTCCCCAGCCTTTTACAGCCGACGTGGTGACTACGCGTTCAAACATCGAAATATCGACGTCGTTGAGGATTTCGAGATTCAGCGGTTCATCGGCTGATTCAACCAGCAGATCGATCTTGTTGAGAACGAGAATTCTCGGCGTATCCCCTATCCCCATGTCGTCTAGCTGGTCAATCACCACCTGGATTTGTTCCAGCGCGTACGGGCTCGAGATGTCCACGACATGGATAAGCAAATCTGCTTCAAGCGCTTCCTCAAGGGTTGCCCGGAATGCCGCAACGAGGATTGGTGGGAGTTTGTGGACAAATCCAACCGTGTCAGAAATCGTGGCCGAGGTGCCATCTGGCAAGAACAACCGTCTGGTTGTGGTGTCTAGCGTTGAGAAGAGCTGGTTCCGCTCGATCACCTTCGATGAAGTGACCTTGTTGAAGATCGCAGACTTTCCAGCGTTGGTGTATCCAACGAGAGAAACGATTGAAGCGTCACCGCGCGTACGTTGGCGACGCTGTTGCTCTCGCTGCGATCGAACCTGTTCGAGTTCTTTCTTGATACGCGAGAGTTTGCGGCGGACAAGTCGACGGTCAGTCTCAATCTGGGTTTCACCAGGTCCCCTGGTGCCGACGCCACCACCTAGTCGTTCAAGGTGAGACCACTGGCCGGCGAGCCTTGGCAACAAATATTCGGTTTGTGCAAGATCAATTTGCAACCGACCTTCTCGGCTGCGCGCCCGCTGCGCGAACACGTCAATGATCAACGCTGTTCGGTCGATCACCTTCACCTTGAGTTTGTCTTCCAGGGTTTTCTGCTGCGACGGTGTGAGCTCATCATCGAAGATCGCAGTGTCGATGTGCTCTTCTTTGAGCGTGTGGTGCAACTCGTCGATCTTGCCTCGACCAATGTAGGTCGGTGAAGGCGAGTTCATGGTCTGTGTGAAACGCACGACCGGATTGGCACCGGCCGCTCGTGCCAGCTCAGATAACTCAGCAAGCGAATCATCTAGCGACCAGTAGTCCTGCTGAGACCTCACCCGTACTCCGACCAGAACCGCCCGCTCTCGGAACGGTCCGGTGGAATATGTCTTTTTCTTCGGCATATTGGCAGGTGATTCCTGCGCAACACTCCTACGAGTCGATTACGACCGAGCGTCGACGCTGAATGTCGACAAACGACGTAAACCTTCATCAATCAGATCGTCTGAAATTGTAAGGGACAGTCTGATGTATCCCTCACCACCAGGACCGTATCCGTTACCTGGAGTAACGACTACGTTCACTTCGTCTAGGAGCTTTTGCGCAAATTCCGCAGATGTGTATCCCTCAGGGATCGGAGTCCAGATGTACAGACCACCTTTGGGGGCAACTGTTGGCACGCCGATCTCGTTCAGAACTGAGACTACCTTGTCCCGACGCTTGCGATATACCTCATTGTTGTTATCCAACCACTCCGTGGGTAGATCCAGTGCTGCGATTCCCATCTCCTGGTTCGCTTGTGACAAACCGGAGTCGATGTTCGACTTCACCCGCATCAACGCGTTGACCATGTCCGGATTACCGACAGCCATACCAACTCGCCAGCCTGTCATGTTTGCAGTCTTCGAGAGTGAACCGAACTCCATTGCGATGTCCATCGCCCCATCGACTTCCAGAACGCTCGGAGCAACATATCCGTCGTATGTGACATCGGTGTA
>CAYYMP010000140.1:1979-3535 GCA_964472915.1 uncultured Dehalococcoidales bacterium
ACGGGGTAAGCAGGGTCTGGGCTGATAGAAATGTCGCCGGGATCAATGAAGCAAAGAGCAGCGTGGGCGATACCTTCTTTTGCGCCGATCAAGTTAATGATCTCGGTACCTGGATCCAAAGTTAGCCCGAATCGTCGCTTGTAGTAAGCGGCAACAGATTCACGAAACTCTGGGAGCCCCTCACTCTCGGGGTATCGATGGTTTGCTGGTTTTTTCGACCCTTCGATCAGTGCGTCCAAAACTGGTTGTGGCGTCGGCATATCTGGGTCACCAATTCCGAACGATATGACATCAATACCTTGTGCCTTTTTCTCGGCAATCGCCCGGGAAATTCCGACGAACAGGTATGGAGGGAGGTTTTCAACGCGCTGTGCAAATTTCATTTTTTGTTCCGTAGTTAGAGTGCGATTCTTGAGTGATAAATCGGATGTATCTGTCAGTCCGGCCAAACTCCCGTGAAAACTTCGACCGCGGGACCTTCCAGGTATGCCTCACCTGTTTCGTCCCAGGAAATTCGTAGAACTCCACCATCGACCATTACGTCGACTGCGTCATCGACCAGCCCGTGAGCTCGAGCGGCAGTAGCCGACGCGGTGCTGCCTGTGCCTGACGACATCGTTTCACCTGCACCACGTTCGAATATGCGGGCGCGGATCTTTGAACGATTGATCACATTCACAATTTCGAAATTGATCCGGTTCGGGAACATTTCATGGTTCTCGACACTCGGGCCGATTTCAACCAGCGGGAAATCTTCAACCGAATCTTCCATGACCACAACGGCATGAGGGTTACCAACTGCCAGACATGTGACCTTCAACTCACGGTCTCCAGCCTGGATGGGGAACGATTTGACGATGTCTGCCCCATCAATTTTGCCTGTATCTACCGGTATCTCGGCAGGCACAAATGTAGGTACTCCCATTGCAACCTTGGCAGCGACCATTTTTTCGCCTTCCATGGTCGGCCATACCGTTCGGACACCACCGCCGGTCTCGACTGTTAGTTCGCCTTTTTCTGGAACGGCGATCTTTCGATCAATCACGAATTTGGCGAACAGCCTGATGCCGTTCCCGCTCATCTCTGCCTCGGAACCATCTGGGTTGTAAACCCGCATCCTGATTTGAGCGATGTCGGAATCCTGAACGAGGACGATTCCGTCGGATCCGACCCCAAACGCGAGTTTGCTCATCTCCAGTGAGAGCTTCCCCCAGTCGCGATCGATATTTCGCCCATCAATGGCGATGTAGTCGTTGCCCGCACCATGCAATTTGGCGAACTCTAGGGTCATTTCTTCTCCCGAACGTTATGCAATTGAAAATTCAAACCTGTGGATTCTATTGTGAATCACTCTCAATATCCACGATGAGACATCGTCTCAGAATTAGTGTTGTGTATTGGTTGTTATGAGATAGGATATGGCGAGAATATTCATTCGACATTCATCCACTTCGATACACATGACGCGACCAGTTCGACATATTCATCACCAGCGGTGCTGTTGTCGAACCAGCGGATCCTCGGGTCTCCGGCTTTGAACCAGTTGTTCTGATGCC
>CAYYMP010000141.1:0-1703 GCA_964472915.1 uncultured Dehalococcoidales bacterium
AACGGTGAGAACAAGGGAGCAGACTGGGGCACCGAGGAACTTGAACGCCGAGGTGAACCAGATGACTTGGCTCCGCATCCACAACTGCCGCAGGATTCACGATTGTGGGCTGCGCTTCAGTCCGCCAGTGGTGGCACATGGGGTGGTTGCGTGTTCGACGTCGATTCGATCATCGAAACGCTGGAAGCCGGCAAGAAGGCTCTAGGGCGCTAGAGCCTGATTTGATAGGCGTTGGCTACTGCTCTAAGAACAGGCGGTAGCCGACACCTGGCTCAGTAAGAATCTGCTTCGGTCGTGAAGGATCTTCTTCGAGTTTTCGGCGAAGCTGTTTGACGAACGTCCTGAGGTATTCGGTTTCTTCGCCGTATTCAGGTCCCCAAACTGCCTGCAATAGCTGACGGTGGGTCATGACTTTACCTGCATTCACCGCAAGTGATCGCAGCAGGTCGTATTCAGTTCGGGTAAGTCGAACTTCTTCCCCGTCCCTGTAAACCAGCCGTGCAGACAAATCGATCTCGAAAGACCCTGCGTTTACAACTGGATCTTGAGTGTCGGTAGATCCCGACAGTCGTTCGGCTCGTCGAATTGCAGCCCGAATCCGCGCCGCAAGTTCTTCTGTGCCGAATGGCTTGGTGATGTAATCGTCAGCACCAATGTCCAGTGCCCTGACTTTTTCTTGCTCCTGGTCGGTTGCAGAAAGAATGATTACTGGATCGGTGTACCACTCACGCAGTCGAGCCAGGGTCTCGAATCCGTCGATACCGGGCATTGCCAAGTCGAGAACGACGAGGTCGGGCTGATTGAGCGATGCCTGATAGATGGCTTCCTCGCCATTCGCCGCGAGATATACCTCGAATCCTGCCTGCCCAAGATGTGTTGCGACAAGACGACGGATTTTGGGATCGTCGTCGACAACAAGCACTCCGGATTTATCTGAGTTGTGGTTCATGGCGACCATGTTACTTCAGCCCTCGTTCAAATACCCGCAAAGTTTATATCTGGTCGGGATCACGAGGGATCTCGAACCAGAAAATCGAGCCAGTCGGTTCATTGGCGCGTACACCAATGGTGCCGCCGTGAGCCCCTATCACTGATTTGCAAATTGCCAGTCCCAGCCCTGATCCTTCACGTCCAAGTCGACTGTACTCACTCACCCGATAGAACTTGTCGAAGATTTCTGGGCGTTTGATGTCTGGGATACCTTCGCCCTGATCGTGTACTTCGACGTTGATCGAATCGGATTCCTTGTTGAACTCGCACTTGATAAACACCTCTGCATTGGTGTACTTCAGCGCATTGCTAATCAAGTTGTCGAACACTCGCCCAAGTTGACCGGGATCTGCGTACATCTCTGGCATTGATGCCGGAATTGAAACCGTGATATTTCGATTCTGGCCGAACCTGTAGTTCGAAGCTCTACGAACGGCATCCTGAACTACGTCGGTCATGTGGCAAATTTCTCGTTCGACTCCGCGAGTTCCGGACTCGATTCTGGACATGTCGAGCAAGTTTGAGACGAGTTCGGTCATGTGATCGACTTCCTCAACGATTGCGTCGACTCCGTCTTGCAAGTCTTGGTCGGAAATAACACCGTCTCTGATCGAGCCTGCCATTCCCTTGATGGTCGCAAGCGGTGATCTCAAGTCGTGAGTGATCATCGAGAGGAATTCGCTCTTCGCTTCGTCAACTTCCTTCAGGTTTGA
>CAYYMP010000141.1:1803-3412 GCA_964472915.1 uncultured Dehalococcoidales bacterium
TCACCGAAAATCCTTCGCGCCTCATCACTGGCACCAAGTAGATTTCTCGTGTCAGCTTCGATGATTAGAAGACCAACTGTCGACTGTTCAATGATTGCCTGAAGTCGGGTTTCCGCCTGTTCGGCAAGTAGACGAACTTCTCGCTCTTGCTGGTACAGGTTCGCAGAATCTAGAGCCAGCTCAGCGAAACTCGTTAACTGGTTGAGGATTCGTTCGTCTTCCTTTGAGAACCCGCCGCTTTCGGGCGCATTAGCAAGATAGAGATTAGCTTTTAGCCCTGTGGTGTTGGCGATGCGAACACCGAGAATTGCTTTCATATCCGGGTGCCAATCCGGGAACCCATACGAAGACGGGTGATCGGCGATATTGTCGAGCTTTAGTGGAGTCCCGGCTTCGCCGAGCTTACCAAGAACACCCTTACCGGTCGGAAGTTGTTCATTTTGCCAGTCGATATGTGCTGGCATTCCGTCGTGATAAATGCGGAGGGGTTCGCCAGTTTCTTCTTGAACCGTGACAGCTGCAAAATCCGCACCGGTCAATTGTCGAGCAAGAACAGGGATGTATTCGAGCGATGCGTTGACAGGTCCTCGGTCGATTTGCTGGTTTCGCCTCTTTGCGACGTCCAGCGTGCGTGCATAACGCGCGATCTCACGACGAGAGAACCTTCCCCACCCGGCCGGGGTCGATTTAATTGGCTGGATTTCACCACGCTCGACTGCGCGAGCGAGCGTCGAATGATGAACGCCGACGATTTCGGCTGCTTTTCGTAGTGATATAGGGCGATTTGGCATAGCACGATCCTTGCCGCTTAGTACCGGCAACGACCGATGCTATGTCATAGAACTCACTTTGGCGCGAATGGAGCGTGAGTAATCCGTGAGAGCACTTAAGCTGCCACTGGATCCTTCGTTGCTGTCTTGCGCTTCAGGTACATCAGGTACTGAGCGACTTGTTCGCCATTTGCGCCTGGTCGAATATCACGCATGAATCCGCAGTTTAGGCACTGGAGGTAATCACCGTGGATGTCTGAACTGTGTTCCACTGTGCCCTTTTCGCACTTCGGGCAAGAGTTGAAATGAAGCATTTGCTCACCCTCCCAATTGTCTGTGGGATTTGACCCACCTGCGATTCGATTCACGCGTGTGACTCGATTCGCATACATAGTCGTTTTAGTGGTGTGAACACACTAGGTAAAAACTGTGAAGACATTGTGTGGAATCGCAGTCCCAACAACCCTTCATCTATTTCGACCCTAGAGTTGCCCAATTACTGAAAAGTTGCGGTTTTCCGCAATACCTATAGGAAAACGCGCCTACTTCTCACCCTGTAAAACCTGCCATTCTGAGGTGGTGAAGTTCACAGCAGGGCTTGTGAATCCGCATCCAACCGGCTGTGAAATCGACTTCATCAGTGAGCGCACAACTTGAGGTTGAAATTGTCAATTCGGACATCCAGGAAAGTTACGAAATTTGCACGCCATGACTCCACCGCACAGCGCGGTATATCGGGAGTCACAATTGCCGTAGTTGCGGCTGCACTGGTTGTTGTCACCCTGACCATTGTTCAGGCAGCTACGAGCGGCGACGCTTCCGCCGCGCAGGCAGGAATT
>CAYYMP010000142.1:0-3344 GCA_964472915.1 uncultured Dehalococcoidales bacterium
CCCTATGTGTCAGGATAGATGTCGCCTAGATTAATCAGTCAACATCTATATAGGGCAACTGGAGTAATATACATGCCACACTATCCGAAAGAGTTAAAACAGGCGATAATTAAGCGAATGTTGCCACCTGAGAATACACCTGTTCAACAGTTGGTAAAAGAGACAGGTATTTCTGATTGCAGTCTCTATCAGTGGCGTAAAGAGGCTAAATCAAAGGGGTTAATTGTGCCTGGAAAATCCAAAAAACCAGAAGAATGGTCATCTGAAAATAAATTAGCAGTGGTTGTTGAAACTTTTTCGATGAATGAAGCTGAACTATCTGCATACTGTCGAAATAAAGGCCTTTTTGTTGATCAGGTTAAAGCTTGGAAAATCAGCTGTATGCAAGCAAATGAACCAGCACAGCCGAAGAAAACAAACAAAACCAATCTTAAAGAGAAACGTGAAATTGAATCTCTTAAAAAAGAGATTCGGCGAAAAGATAAAGCGCTGGCTGAAACAGCGGCTTTACTGGTACTAGCAAAAAAGGCCAATGCGATCTGGGGGGAGAACGAGGAAGATTAATATCGGCTCCAGATCGCCAAAAAGCAGTAAACCTTATTACGGAGGCTGTTCAGAGTGGTGCTAGAAAATCACAGGCTTGTAAATTGATGTCGATTAGCATTAGAACGTTTCAGCGATGGACAAAATCTCAGGAAGTAAGCCGGGATCAGCGCAAGAATGCAAAGCGCCCACCGCCTAAAAATAGTTTGACACACAGGGAGAGACAGAAAGTCCTTGAGGTTATTAATAGCGGTCCCTTTAAAGATTTACCTCCAAGTCAAATTGTACCTATCTTAGCGGATCAAGGTGAATATATTGCATCAGAATCGACTTTTTACCGAATCATGCGCAATGAAGATCAGTTGAAACATCGAGGCCATAGTCGAGAACCTAAGGCAAAGCCTATCAGCACACATTATGCAAAAGCGCCTAATCAGCTTTGGTGCTGGGACAGTGTGCCGCAGAGGCATCAGAGAACGGAAGCAAGGATGCTGACAATATACTGAGCTATAAGCTCAACAAGAGATGGTGGTGGGCCCACCGGGGTCGGCTGTCGGAAGCGGGCTTCAAACCAGCTCAAGCTGCATACATTAAGAGTGTGTGTGGTTAGCATTGGGTGAAAAGGCTACACAGTGATGTAGTCAGGTGTGATATTGAGAGGCGAACGAGAGTGAACCTATGATGACGTGTCGAAAACCATATGTGACATCAAAACCGAGGGCTTGTCCCATCCTCGAGATAAGTTTATGGGTGTATTCCGAATGCTGCATAAGCGATGTCCGGCATAAAGTGGGCGCGACTCAATATCAGGCTCTCGTTGGGAACTGCGGGAACCAGTCATCGTGATGTTTAAGGGAGAAGATACAAGTGGCGACCACCATAAGATCGAGAGTACCGAGGCACGATACTGGGACGGAGCTGCTCGTAGTAGTGATGAAGCCTCTGTAATGGAGGTGGAGCGAAGGGGCAGCATCAAGCAGCTTGAATCTCAATCTCAACTGCGGAAGCAGGAGGAAGATCGAGATCAAGCAAAACCATTTGACATTGATAAATGGTTATTTGTAGAAGCTTATAATCGGGTCAAAGCCAATGCAGGGTCTGCTGGTATAGATCAGCAAACACTGGAGGACTTTGATCGTGATCGTAAGAACAATCTCTATAAGCTATGGAACCGAATGTCATCAGGAAGCTATATGCCACCGCCAGTTCGTGCTGTTACAATTGCGAAGAAGTCAGGCGGTAAAAGAGTATTGGGTATAGCAACCGTTTCGGATCGTATAGCTCAAATGGTTGTTAAGTTACAGTTTGAACCTGAAGTAGAACCACACTTCCTTTCTGACTCCTATGGGTATCGACCATACAAATCGGCGATACAGGCAATTGGGGTTACAAGAAAAAGGTGCTGGCGCTACCCTTGGGTACTGGAATTTGATATTCGGGGACTATTTGACAACATTTCACATGAATTGTTGCTAAAAGCGGTTGATAGACATACCGAGAATCCATGGGTCAAGTTATTCATCAGACGATGGCTAACAGTCCCAATGGTATATGCGGATGGTCAAAAGGTTGAGCGCAATAAAGGTATACCACAAGGCGGAGTTGTTAGCCCCGTTTTAAGTAACCTTTTTATGCATTATGCCTTTGATTACTGGATCAGTCGTAACTTCCCGACTATTAAATGGTGTCGCTATGCAGATGATGGACTATTACATTGCAGTAGTCAAAAGCAAGCGCGATATCTGCTTAACAAATTGAGACAACGAATGAAGGAGTGCGGATTAGAACTTCATTCAGAGAAGACTAGGATTGTTTATTGTCAGGATCACCGTAGAGTAGAGAACCATGCAAACACCTCTTTTGATTTTCTTGGCTACACCTTTACTAAACGAGTAGTTAAGGGTCGTTCTGGGGAACTATTTCTTGGGTTTTGTCCGGGAATTAGCCAACCTTCGATACAGAAAATTATTAAGCAAGTGCGAGAATGGAGAATAGGTCAGCGAACAGATGTGTCCATCGTTAATATTGCTGATTTTATTAACCCATATCTGAGAGGCTGGTGGAATTATTATGGGCGATATTATCGGTCATTGATGTACCGGATATCACGCTATGTGAACCAACGACTTGTCAGATGGGCTATGCGAAAGTATAAGCATCTTCGAGGAAAGAAGAATACAATTGCCATGTTGGAACGATTGATGAAAGCGCGCCCGAAACTGTTTGCGCATTGGTCAATGGGAATGTCAGGTGCGTTTGCTTGATGGGAGCGGTGTGAGCTGAGAGGTTCATGCACCGTTCTGCGAGAGGCTGAGGGTGAAACTCCCTTGGTCTACTCACCTCAGCTGGTTAAAGGGACCGGTACGCGGGGATTATTTCTATCTCTATTTGATTTTAGACATCTTCAGTCGAAAAATAGTGGGTTGGGAGATTCATGAAAACGAAAGCAGTGAATATGCATCAGAGCTTATTTTAAAGGCTCATCGACGAGAAGGGGTTGGTCAAATGCCCTTGGTTTTACATTCGGATAATGGAAGTCCAATGAAGGGGGCAACAATGTTATCAACACTCTACGATCTTGGTGTCACAAGCTCTTTTAATAGACCTAGAGTGAGTAATGATAATGCATATGCAGAGTCTATTTTTAAAACATGTAAATATCGCCCTTCATATCCTCGAAGTGGATTTAAAGATATTGGTGAGGCACGACAGTGGATGATGTCATTTGTAGAGTGGTACAACCATCATCACAAGCATAGTGGTTTAAAGTTTCTCTCTCCAGTTCAGCGTCACCAAGGTTT
>CAYYMP010000143.1:0-3248 GCA_964472915.1 uncultured Dehalococcoidales bacterium
CCACACTCTGTCGATTCCGAAATCTCCAGCGGCGATGGACCAATCAACCCAGTCGATTCAATACGACCCATCCTCACCGGCTCATCGTTACTAACAGCAAGAACAATCGTTCTGAAAGTTGGATCATCCGGCAGAGTAAAAACCACTTTGGCATCCGAGTGACCTGATCCCGTCGGTTGAATCGCCCATTCAGCAACCCCAACCATGTCTCCATCAAGCACAGCCGCCCGTTCACTACACAGGTGCAGCACTCCCTCAAACGCTGTAGTAACCGAGAACGATGTGTAGTTATATGCGACAGCTTCCAGTTGCGCTCCGGTCAGGTACGCCTCCCAGAATTTTAAGCCAGTCTCTTGATCAATCTGACTGTCAGCCATTAGTTGATCAGGAAGCTCTCGCTCACCATCCACCCACGGAATCTCTTCAATCTCGACAACTTCTGGTACGGGTGTTTCTTCGAGTAAACGTTCTGCAGCCGTGAAACGTGGCAGTGTCACGGGCTCAGCAAGCAAACATCGATCACTATCAGTGAACTCAATAATGTTGTCGCTACCTGAGCGTGCTGGCTGCCCTTCATGAAGACCTAGAGCAAACGTGACCGAATCGCCAGTAAACGGGATTTCGTGAGTAAGAGTCACTTCGTGCCACCCACCGGCGGAAGCATTGATCTCCCACTTGGCTGCACCCTCGGGATCCCCGTCCAGATACCCGGTACCACCGGGGCAAAGGTGCATTGTGCCTTCAAATCTAGGTCGCCTGCGGAAAAAGAACCTGCCTGACGTAGCTTCGAATTTGGCACCGCTCAACATTTGAGTCCACATAGCGACGACTTCGTCCGAGTCGGCACGTGAGTAAAACCGTGGATCAAGACCGTCAGGAATTTGGCGAACACCTTCATCGCTTAGATTTGGCCAGGGGGTGGGAGTTGGATTTTCAGGAGCTGGTGTTACTGCAATCCGAGCGAAGGTAGGTTGAACGTAGTCAGGTCGGCTTGCCGCTGGAAGCGGTTCACTTCCGCAAGCGCCCACAACCACAAGCAGTGCGATTGACCATACCGCCGCCGTTGACGAAAGCAATTTCCTGAGGGATCGATTAGGCAGGTTCAGTGAAAGTATCTCGACTCTGAACGGTGAGAAGAATCCGTGCAAGATAGCAAAGAAATCCTACACGTAACCGACTAGCCGTAAACAGGTAGCACTCGAACCGTCATTCGGAAGACACGTCCGAAACCGTGTAAAACACCTGTGAATCAATCTCGAATTTTGCGTTACCGTTACCGTGTAACGACTTGGCGGTGCAACCGGCAAACCGGCCACACACAGGGTGCGCTCCATATATTTGAAACCGACATGACAATCGACCAAAACGCGCTCGGCATGCTCAATCAGAGTGGAGATTTGATTGCGGTATTCAGCGCGGACGGATCACTCCTGGTGGCCAACGATTCGTTCACACGTCAGTTCGGATCGGCGGAAAATTTCGCTTTCTCCGATCTGATTCCTGATGGCGCCGATCTGATTTCCTCGGTTTTAGATGCCCATGAAAAAGGCAAGCAGGTGCGGCTTGATCTGGAGGTTCCGGCCACTCAATATGGTTCTCTGATTCTGGACGCTCGCCTGTTCGTTGCCGAAGATTCAGACCGTCAAATCGTGATGACTGCACGAGACGTAAGTTCTGACCGGGCTTACGTCAGACAACTCGAGCACAAAGCAACCACGGACGAGCTAACGGGGGCGTTCAACCGTACTCAACTGCTGATCATGTTGTCGCAGGCGATCCGCTTGAGTATTCGTTCCAAAAGCACAGGATGTTTCTTATTCTTTGATCTGAACGGATTCAAGAACATCAATGACTCGCTTGGTCACGACGCCGGTGACAAGCTGCTGGTTGAGACGGTTCGTGTTCTTAAGGCGAACTTGCGTGAGTCAGATGTTGTGGCGCGAGTTGGTGGTGACGAATTCGCGATCATCTTGAACTCAACCGACTCAGAACTCGGGTCGAAAAAGGCTGCACAACTCGCCGAGGCCATATCGGCGATTTCAGTTGGAGATCAACACGAAGTTAATGTTTCGATCGGTCTTGTGGAGTTTCCTAGTTCAGATCGAAGCCCGGAAGAGATCATTACAACCGCAGATCACGCCATGTACCAGGCTAAGAGAGAATCTAAAGCGGTCGTGGTGTGTGACTGAGCACCTGGCTAGTTAGCCAGCTTCGCCAGATCCCTGGATCTCAGACCGGCTTTCAAGCGCGTGGGCGAGCGTTGAGTCATCGGCGTACTCGATGTCCGATCCACTCGGCAGACCTCGTGCCAGTCGAGTTACCTTCACGTTAAGCGGTCCGATCAACTGCTGGATGTACATCGCAGTTGCCTCGCCCTCAAGATTCGGGTTTGTTGCAACAATTACTTCCGTTACAGATCCGTCCCTTAGTCTCTCCAAAAGCTCTCTAAGTTTCAGATCATTCGGACCAATCCCGTTTACAGGTGAAATCACACCGTGCAACACGTGGTATTGCCCTGTGAACACCCTGGCGCGTTCTACGGCGACCACATCAAGAGGCTCTTCAACCACACAGATTCTGGATTTATCTCTACGGGCATCACCGCAAATGCCGCACTCTTTCGACTCGCTAATGTTCGTGCAAGTCTCACAAAGCACGATCTTTTCTTTCACACCCAGCACTGCCGAAGCAAACTCTTCCGCTTCCTCTTGCGGCATGCGGATCAGGTGGTAAGTCAGACGTTGGGCGCTTTTCGGCCCAATCCCGGGCAGCCTATGAAACGCCTCGATAAGTCGGGCGACAGGCGGTGCTGCGGAAGGTGCGATCTCAGATGGTGCCATGAAGCTCCGGCGGGCTACATGAGGCCCGGAATGTTCAGTCCGCCGGTGATAGCACCCATCTTGTCCGATGCCATTTTTTGGGCTGTTTCCATAGCCTCATTGATAGCAGCAAGAATCAGGTCCTGGAGCATTTCAACGTCTTCAGGATCTACTACCTCGGGATCAATCGTGATCGACTCAACGGTCTGACCACCAACAACGGTTACTTTGACGACCCCACCACCTGCACTGGCTTCGGTGCGTGCTTGAGCGATTTCATCCTGGACAGCTGCAAGTCGGGCCTGCATTTGCTGCGCCTGCTTGAGCATGTTTTTGTTCATCATCAGAAACGTTCCTGGTTGCGTGTACTAAGTAAGAGTATTTCGAGATTCCACAATGATACGACCTAACCAACCTACGTGACTTCAT
>CAYYMP010000144.1:0-3151 GCA_964472915.1 uncultured Dehalococcoidales bacterium
GATTCGAAATGAAAATCCACCCTGAACAGGTGGAAGAATACAAACGACGCCACGACGAAATCTGGCCAGAAATGTCAGAGGCCCTCACAAGGCACGGCTGGCACAACTACACAATCTTCTTCCGAGAAGACGGATCACTGTTCGGATACGTCGAGTGCGAAGACTCATTCGAAGCATCGCTCGCGGGCATGGGAACCGAAGACGTAAACCAGCGTTGGCAAAACGACATGTCGCCATTCTTCCAACTACCGGACGGCGCCCACCCCGACCAAAACATGATCCAGTGGCGAGAAGTCTTCCACCACGATTAAATCAGATCCTCCCTCCGGGACTCGGAGGGAGTTAGAGGGAGGCCGATGCGCTGCACGCGCGACCAATGACGAATGTCCGCCCGGAGCTAACGAACGAAAAGACGATAGTGCGTCTTGAACTGACCTCAGCCGACCCGGAGTAACAATCCCCAAACTATGGACATCTGGAAGTACTACGGTGTGACTCACCGTGACCACCTCGTTTGCAACCCAACATCCGAAGCCAAAATCAATGAACTCGTTGATCTCGTTGACCTGCCTGAAAACTCCCTGGTAGTCGATATTGCCTGCGGTAAAGCGGAACAACTTCTGCGAATCGTTGGTGCCCACGAGGCAAGTGGCATTGGAGTCGATATCTCGCCTTACGAGATCAAAGAAGCCAATCGACGTGCCATCGAACAAGGGTTACAGGACTCTGTTGAACTAATCGAAGACGACGGTGCAAATCTGAAACTCGAACCAAACTCCGTCGATCTCGCCATGTGCTTGGGGGCGTCCTGGGTATTCGACGGACACAAAGGTTCGCTCACCGCGCTCAAACAAATGACGAAACCCGGCGGCTTGGTTGTAGTTGGGGAGCCGTTCCGATTAGGCGAAGTGCCTGCCGGATACATCGAAGCCGAGCCTGACTTCGCCTCGACGCTACTTACGCACGAAGAAAATGTCGAAATCGGAAGCCAGCTTGGTCTCGACTTGCTCTACGCGATAGTGAGTAACCAGGACGACTGGGATCGCTACGAGGGTCTAAACCTACGAGCTGCAACCCTGTACAAAGCAGAGCACCCTGAAGATCCGGACAGTCAGGAAATCTTGGACCGCCAGCGAAAATCGCACGAAACCTATCTCAAGTTCGGTCGAGATCACCTCAATTGGGCGATCTACATCTTCAGAAAACCAAACTAAAACTGCTCTGCTGACCGCAGGATTTCGGGTCACTACTACCGCACTAACGCGTCCCGACCACCGCGGAGGGACCTCACCGAACCACCTCTTATTGTCATCCTGAACTCGTTTCAGGATCAACGCTGACTGGAATTAACCTGATCCCCAGTCAATGGGCACTCGACAGCTATCCTGTCCTCCCCCGGACTGGGTGAGCTAGAGGGGGAGACTGCGACGACTCGACTCAAGGACGAATGTCCGCCCGGTCGTGACTAACCCAACCGCTTCGTCATCCACAACACCAGTGAATCGTCTGCAATGATCGGCTGTCGATACTTCACCGGCACAAAATCCTTCGTAAGACCTCGACCATCCGGTACATAACCACGTTTCACGTACATCCGCTGAGCAGCTCCGTAATCAGGCGTCATCCCAACACCTATACCGGCTACGTCGTGTTTCTCTGCAATTAACGACTCAGCAGCATCCAGTAGAGCCGTACCAATCCCGTTGCGACGATATCTCGGCAGCACGTTGAAATCGTTGATCTCTGGAATTCCCGCACTGTTGAACGAAGGATTTCTCGATGAGAACGATACCGTCACGTGTCCCACATACACATCATCAGAACCGGCAGTGATGAAAACCGTTCTCTCACCCGATTCCTGACGCTCCAACAAACGCTCGAAACTTTCGCGTGGACGTCCCCAGCCCAGCGACCTGTACTCGCCTTCAATCGTGTCGACATCCTCCGGCTTCATCGACCGGATCGTGAAGTTCATGGGTTCAAATTGGTCCAACGGAGTGTCTGTTCCAACGTGCTCCATCTCCCTGCTCGCAAGGCACAATATCCGAATGAGAGTTCTTCCGACAATTTTCCTCAGTCTGTTTTTGTTCATGGTCGCCTGCTCCACAAGCGAAACCGAACCCGATCCAACCGATCTCACCCTCGACCAAATCCTCGAACGAACGCGGGACGCCATGTCAGAAGTAACTGCCTATAAGACAATCGGTGAATTCGCATGGATTTACGACGGAGTGGACGGTTACACGGTCAGCGGTAATCTCAATACCGCATGGCAAGCGCCAGACGATTTCATATCGACTCAAGAAAGGCTTGAACCTCAGGAGTCCGAGCTGGATGTCCAGACCGCGGAGTTCCGTCATGTGAGAGGAAGAACTTTCGTCTTGTTTGACACCAGCCACGAGTGGCAGGAAGCTCCACGAATTCAAGGTCAAGGACCTCAGCCGATTCCTCACCGGGAAATCATTGATTCGATCCCATGGTCAATCTCACCCGCTACTTTACAGTTCGAATCACGTGGTGAACTGAACCTTGCCATAATCGGATTCGTGCGTGTCGGAATTTCCGCATCCGGACACCATTTTGACCGGTTCGAGACCTTGGTAGTCGATACGGTGACATGGCGCTTCGTTGAGCACTCCACCCGAGAGGTAATTGAGTCTTCGGTATTAGGAACGTCCAAGGGCAGGCAGCAAAAATCTAGGCCAAAATCTGGCCAGGACTACACCTCGACTTACTACGACAACAACGTTCCAAACGTCATCGAAGCCCCGATTCCATAGCCTTCGTCATCCCGACAGAAGCGGAGGGACCTCACCGTGCTTCGCAACCCTGTGGCTGTCATCCTGAACTCTTATGCCCTGACCGCGTTGAATGGGTTTCAGGATGACCACCAGCTGCAATCACCATTGTCACCCCGATGAAAATCGGGGTCAGACCCGCATCGCACCCCAACGCGCTCACTCCAGCGATCGCAACTCGCTCGACCGCCAGTACGCCAGCAGCGCCAGCGCGCTCCAACCAACTGCTGACACGTACAGAGCCAACGCCGGACTAAACACATCGGCGATAGTTCCGCCGAGCATCAACCCGAAGCCCATCATCATCATGGTCGACATTGCGATGCCCATCACTCGTCCACGCATCTCGTCCG
>CAYYMP010000145.1:0-1568 GCA_964472915.1 uncultured Dehalococcoidales bacterium
CCTGCTTATGCGACTCTTGTTCAACGAATTTTGAACGAATCGATCGACAAGCGATCACAAGCAACTGACTGGTCTAGACGACCGCTCACAGACCACCAGATTGAATACGCCCTGGGTGATGTGACTCACCTCGTGCACATTTTTGAACATCTTCAAAACAAGCTCCGACAGTCAAAACGAACTGAGTGGGCGAACGAGGAGATGCGACACTTCAAAGACAGTGAAACCTACGACCCTGACCCACGAGAGCTGTGGCGTAAAGTTCGCTTACGACGGCCAAACCCAAGGGCTCTGGCTGTACTGCGTGAGATAACCGAATGGCGTGAGCTAACCGCCAAAAAGCGTAATCTTCCTAAAGGCTGGATTGTTCGGGATGAAGCTCTCGCTGAAATAGCGTTGAACGGTCCAACTTCCCCCGAGTCACTCGAACGAGTGAGGGGGATTAACGAGCGTTTCGCCTTCGGGAAAGACGGCAAACAACTCCTTGAAAGAGTCAGGGCAGGGCTTGATGTGCCTGATGCGGAATGCCCGCAGCCAGAGCAGGGTAAAGCTCCGATTCGAGGTCATGAAACACTTGTCGCACTATTACAGGCACTTCTCAGGCTCCGGTGTGAAGAAAATGGTATTGCTGCGCAGTTGGTCGCCAATAGGAAAGAACTGGATCTCCTCGCGACAGAAGACGTTCCCGAGATTCGGGCGTTGTCGGGCTGGCGAAGAGAGATGTTTGGAGAAGACGCACTCGCACTGAAGCGCGGAGAAATTGCTCTCGCCGCTGATGGTCTGTCGGTTCGCGTCGTTCCTGCGTAATCACGGACATCTATACTTCCGTAATCGTTCCACAAAAAGCTGATCTCAAGTTTGGAAAGTCTAGATCCTTATGGTCAACGCCCTTAAGTCGGAAGTGTTCATTACCGGTGCAACTCGGACTCCACTTGGAAAATTCCAAGGGGCAATTTCGTCTGTTCCAGCAACTAAATTGGGATCGACGGTCATTAGCTCTGCGGTGGGACGTGCAGGAATCGAATCCTCAGAAGTCGGTTACACGATCATGGGGAACATGCTCTCGGCAGGACTCGGGCAAACACCCGCGAGACAAGCTTCTATAAGTTCGGGTGTCCCGAACACGTCATCCGCTCTCACTGTGAACAAAGCCTGCGCTTCAGGAATGCAGTCCGTAATACTCGCTGCCCAATCTGTCCAGCTTGAGGAAAATGAAGCGGTTGTAGCTGGTGGGATGGAAAACATGAGTGCCGCACCGCATTTGCTCATCAATAGTCGAACCGGACAGCGACTTGGCGACACCAATCTAATCGACTCAATGATCCACGACGGACTTTGGTGTCCATTCGAAAACCGTCACATGGGAGGTTCAGCGGAGGCGATCAGCGAAAAATACGATGTTTCTCGCGATGATCAAGATAAATTCGCGGAACGTAGTCATAAACTCGCTTCAGTAGCATCAGACGAGGGATTGTTCGATGCCGAAATCACCCCTGTCGAAGTTTCTGGGCGAAGAGGCAAAGTAACCGTCTTCGATAAAGACGAAGGACCACGTGGGGACACGACTT
>CAYYMP010000145.1:1668-3092 GCA_964472915.1 uncultured Dehalococcoidales bacterium
GCATCTAACAAAGATGCGTGGCGTCGGAATGGTGCACTCGAATTTGAGGTGCTCGAGGAATCAGAGACGAAGTATTCGTTCAATGTGACTCGATGCAAGTACGCCGAAATGTACCGGGAACTAGGCTTTGGTGACCTTGGTGAGATATTTTCCTGCACCAGGGATTTTGAATTTTGCGGTGGGTTCAACAGCGACGTTGAATTGACTCGAACGCAAACGATAATGGAAGGCGCATCTCACTGCGACTTTAGATACGTATTGAAGAAAAAGTCGGATAGCTGATTTTGGAGAGTTCTCCACCATGATTTGCCCAATTGATCAAATAACTTTGAATCCGAGCGATGTCGGTTCAGATGCCAAATGCCCAGACTGCAAAGGCGTGTGGCTAACGACCCAGGCAATGGAAGACCTGGAAGATCAAGCTGGCTCTGACATGGTAAAGGGGCAGCGTATCTACGGAGCTCACGAGGTAGATCACGCGTGTCCACATTGCGGTGAGATGATGACTCGGTTCAGATACCGCGGATACAACCTCGAAATCGAAACGTGCCCTCAGGATGCGGGATTCTGGCTGGATGCTAAGGAAGATCGAGAAGTTCGCGACATCATGAAAAAGAGACGAAACAATCTTGGGCGCGCTGCTTCAGCAGAACAAAGCTGGCACCACGCACGTCGCGGAACAGCACCGTCTCTCGTGCAGCGGATTAGAAATCTTCTTGGAATCAACTAGGGCTTAGTGATCTTTCATGTTCGAATCTGATAGACCAACAGCCGAGATTATGCTCTGCATATTCCCTCATCTGAAGGAATTTGTTGTTGTCGATGCGCGTCCAGATCGACCGGGCGGTCCAACGGTTCTAAACCTGTCGTTGTCCAACGTGCTTGGCGATAAGTTTTTTACGGACCTGGAAACTGATTTTTCAAAGATCATCCGGCGTCACGACATCGGATTCCTCGAACTCATGGCAATCCCGCAGCAGGTCGAAGCGGTAATCAGGTCTGTGTCTCTCAGGCGGATCGTAGAAGAACTTGGAATTCCAGAACCTGTTTCAGGAGACCAACCCGGCTCAGTCGGTGTTTTGTTCTTCGCTGGATCTCTACTCTCATTCGATTCGGATCAACTTCGTGGAGCGCTCCGAGAAATGTTTGCGGTGAAGTTGGGACCAATCGTGTTTGATGAACTCTGCGAGCAACTCTTAGCAATGGCTGACCAAGAACGGAAGTCTGTTTCTGGCAACACGCCAAAGGATCTTGCAGGTCTGATTACGGGTTCAAGTGCTCAGTACGTAACGCTCTGGGAAAGTACTCAAAAACCATAATTTCCAGTTCGGTCGACCGGTAAACATGTATGTTTCCTCGATCACGATTAATGACTACTTCGTTCGACGGTGCCAATCAGTCACCGTGAAACTGTGAAATGGATC
>CAYYMP010000146.1:0-3091 GCA_964472915.1 uncultured Dehalococcoidales bacterium
GAAGGCCTTCAGATTGAAATCGTCGGTCGGATCAAGAATGTCAATCAGGTGATGAGGAATGTCCTGGCGTTCATCAGGAGTTGGCTTTGCTGTCGCGATGTCTAGACCACGGTAAAACAACCGAGAATCGCCGTTGACGATCTCGCCGCTATATCTTTTCGCCAGCTCGATTGACAGTGCTGTTTTTCCGGACGCGGTTGGCCCAACAATTGCAAGGAGCTTTTTCTGGCCGGGCATCGTTGGTGGCTAATTTCCAGCTGCAGATGCGATCAACTTGGAAAATTCATCGGCATCGAGACTGGCTCCGCCGACAAGTGCGCCATCAATATCTGCTTGGGCGACCAATGAACCTATGTTCGAGGATTTGACGCTTCCGCCGTAGAGAACGCGAATTGAATCGCCAAGACCACCACTCAGCGAATCAACAACACTTCGGCAGGTACTCGCCATGTCGTTTGCCTGCTCAGGTGTAGCCGCCTCACCGGTCCCTATTGCCCATACCGGTTCGTAAGCAACGATGAGTGAATCCCAGTTGGTAAAGCCTTGCAAGCTCTCGTTCAACTGCTGAGAAACAAATTCTGTGGCTTTACCACTCTGTCGCACTCCAAGATCCTCACCGACGCACAGGATTACAGTGAATCCGCTGTTGGAAGCAGATATCGCTTTAGCTGCGATGTCCTGAGAGGACTCAGAAAAGTTGGCGCGCCGCTCGGAATGTCCAACTATCACGTAGTCGGCAATATTTTTGAGCATCGTGGTGGAAACCTCACCAGTGAGTGCACCATCTGGTTCTGAGCTGACGTTCTGCGCTCCAACCCCGATATCAGAATCGCTAAGGGCCTCCGACACTGCAACGAGCGAAACATATGGCGGGCAAACCACTTTCTCAACATCGTCCAGGCCGTTGCAGATATCAGCGATTTTCTGGGCGAGTGCCACACCCGAAGCTAGATCGGTGTTCATTTTCCAGTTACCGGCGATGACCGGGACTCGTTTAGCCAACTGATTCTCCTGAACGAAAAGATTTATTTGAGGGTGTCTAGCGCAGCTACACCGGGCAGAGTTTTACCTTCGAGAAACTCAAGGGAGGCACCGCCACCGGTGGATACGTGGGTTATCGCGTCCGCAACACCGTAAGTACTGACCGCTTCAGCGGTAGAACCGCCTCCAACCACTGAGATGCATGAAGAGTTTTGGCCAACGGCTTTAGCAACGGCACGAGTACCGTTCGAAAATGCAGCCCACTCGAACACCCCCATCGGACCATTCCACACAATGGTCCTGGCAGAAGAAATGATCGATGCATATTGGTCTGCTGATTCCGGTCCAATGTCCAAGATCAACTTGTCGGAAGGCACGCTGTCCGCACTGAATGTCTCAGCAGAAGTTGACTCTGCGAATTCAGAACCGCAAGTCACGTCCTGAGGCACAACTATATCGGCGGTGTCGAGTGACAGGATTTCCGAAGCAGCAGATATTTCCGTTCGATCGAGATCTACTGCCCCCGCAGACCAGCCTTGTGCGACGTAAAAAGCAGCGACCATTCCACCGCCAATGAGAATTGTGTCGACCTTCGATGCTAGATTTTGCAACACCTGTATTTTGTCGGAAACCTTTGCCCCACCGATGATGGCTATCGACGGAGATTCGGCGTTTGTCACGGCCTCACCGAGCATCGCCATCTCTTTTTCCATAAGGAAACCCGCCGCTGAGGGAATGTGATTTGCGACGCCCACCGTAGAAGCGTGTGCGCGATGAGCTGCTCCGAAGGCATCATTCACGTAGATTTCAGCCAATTTTGCCAGCTCTGCGGCAAACGCATCGTCGTTTTCTTCTTCAGCGGGTGTGAACCTCAGATTTTCCAGTAGTGCTACATCACCGTTGACCATGCCGCGAGTGCGGTCGTACGGATCGTCGCCATCGGGTCCCCCGGCATCAATGACAGGAATCTCAAGGAGCTTCTCGAGTCGATCTCGAACAATGCCGAGACGCATCTCCTCTACCACCTGCCCTTTCGGTCGACCAAAGTGAGAGCAAACAATCGTTTTGGCACCAGATCTACGAAGATGATTGATGGTCGGTAAAGCTGCACGAATTCGTGAGTCATCTGAAATGCTCTGATCTCGCACCGGTACATTGAAATCAACTCGGACGAGGACAAATTTTCCGGTGACGTCTAGATCGCGAATTGAAACCGCTTTTCCACTCATTATTCGATAGAAACTTTCTCTGTTATCCAACCACTCACAGATTCAGAAAACTCGGTCGACACGCCGGTGGATTCGAGAGCCTGATGCCCTTCTTTTAGCAAGTCTGAAATCAACTTCGCCGAAAATTCTCGACTGTCGGTCTTAGAAAGCAGTGCGACAACTTGCGCAACATCAGTTGGATCCAACACACGTTTCATAAACAACTCGCCTATTTGTCGACGAGTTGACGGGTCAGTGTTTTCGACTGCATGAGCTACAGAAACAGACTTGGTCTTTGATTGGAGACGCCCGCGCTCAGCTTCTGAACGTTCTGTATCGTTTGATGCCCATAAGGCCCTGTGGTCACTCGCCAGAATCAATGCTTTTCCAAGAGTCGATCCGAAATCTTCGAGAACTGGCAACTTTGAATCGTCGATACACGCTGCGAGCCCGCCAAGCCGAGCCGCCGCACCCAGTAATCTGCCCTGCTTCGTAGCTACCTCAAGAATCTGAGGCACTGTGACGTTTGCCCGTTCCTGGTAACTGATCTCAAGGAAGTCACCTTCGCACACTTGAAGAACGGCTTCGTCCAAGGTCCGTACAGCTTCAGAGACCAACTTCGCATCGCTGGCGGGCGATTCACGTTCCATCTGGTCGAAAATCGCCATTCGGGCGAGCGCGTGCATGCCGTCACCTGTATTGATTGCCTGGGCAGGGCCCCATGACCACCAGATGGTTGGACGGTCTCCTCTTTCAGTGTTCGCGTTCTGGACATCTTCGTGAACGAGCATGAAGTTGCGTGCGAGTTCAATCGCAACCGCGTATGGAAGTGCATCCTCTGCATTCCCGCCCAGCGCTATCGCAACTGACAAGACAAGCTGCCCGAACGAGCGGTCCTGAGG
>CAYYMP010000147.1:0-3063 GCA_964472915.1 uncultured Dehalococcoidales bacterium
CCTATTTCGAAGCTCGGTCGATGGACACGGTCATGATTGATGTGCCTTGGAACGGTTTTGCTCGATCTCGCGATGTGGCGATGCTCGCTGAAAGCCACGAACTGAACATAGCACCACATAACTACTACTCACACTTGTCCACGATGCACTCATTGAACCTGTGTGCCACCGTTCCAAACGTCCGAATCATGGAAACTGACATCGACGATGTTCCATGGAAGGACGAACTGACAGGTGGTCCGCTCGATTACACGGGCGGAGAGCTGCAAATCCCAACCAAGCCCGGATGGGGCCTCGACTTAGACGAAGAAGTAGCGAAAAAGCATGTCTGGCAATCAGGCCGAGGACCGGGGTTCTAAAAATGATCATCATCGACGCCCATCCACACATTTACTCGGACGATCTCGATAAATATCCGTCTATCGACGATCCATGGAACCCTGGCGAACCTGCTACTGCTGAAGATCTGAAGTCGAAAATGGACGAGACCGGCGTAGCAAAGGCTGTCTTCATACAGACCAGCACGTTCTACCAGTGGGACAACCGGTACGTGATGGACTCGACCCGCCAATACTCTGATTGGGCGACCGGTGTTGTCACTCTAAGTCCCGACCACCCAGAACACCTGGATGTCCTCGAGGACGCAGTCAACAATTACTCGGTTCGCGGACTTCGTGGAACTACCGATCAAAACGGTCGACTCGACTCACCGAATGTTAAACGAATTTGGACGAAGGCCCGTGATCTCGGAATCGTCGTGAACTGCATGGTGATGGACGATCTTGACCGTGTGCCCGAAATCGAAGCATTGGCAACAAAGCTCGATGATCTTTCGATCGTGATCGACCACTGCTTCATGCTGAACACGTTCCGCAAAACTGAGGAAACTCTTCAAGCACTCGAACGTCTATCCAAACTTCCGAATGTCCACGCAAAACTAACCAGTGGAACTCACGGATCGCCTCGGATATACCCACACGAAGACATGCACAGTCCACTGAAGCGCGTGATCGATGCTTTCACACCTCAACGATGCGTGTGGGGATCAAACTTCCCGAACGCTCTATGGTCCAAAGGCACGAGTTACGCTCAAAACCTCTCCCTTTTCACCGAAGAGCTCGGACTTTCGAAGTCCGACCAGGAGCACATCCTCGGCAAAACCGCCGAACGCCTGTGGTTTAGTTGACTTTCGCGTCACTGACCAATCCTCTCCCGGACTGGGGAGTTAGAAGCCTGTGCTGAGCTTTGTTCTCTCCCCGCGGATACGGGGAGAGTTAGAGAGGGGGGTCGATGCGCTTTCTACGACCAAGGACGCATGTCCGCCCGGAGCTAACGATAAATACGACTCAAAGCTAATTGACTGTGTCACGATCGCGCCGAACGAACCTAACCCACACCATTCGCGCCACGTACAATTTCACGCGGCATGACATCAACTCGTCCTCGACCTCAAATGAAGCGACCTCTCGCCGTTCATGTGATGGCGAAGCCAAGCGGCGCCATTTGCAATATCGACTGCACCTACTGCTTCTACCTCGAAAAAGAGAAGCTGTACCCGGATAAAGCACGCGGCGGTTGGAAAATGGGCGATGACGAGCTCGAAGCGTACGTAAAGCAGTACATCGAGGCTCAAGACATCCCGGTCGTGAACTTCGCCTGGCAGGGCGGAGAACCTACTTTGCTGGGAGTCGATTTTTATCGAAAAGCTGTCGCTCTTCAGAAGAAATACGCGGGCCGAAAGCAAATTACAAACGCTTTCCAGACCAACGGAATTCTTCTAGACGACGAATGGGGCGAATTTCTCGCCGAAGAAAAGTTCCTGGTCGGTCTTTCCATCGACGGTCCCGAAAAACTCCACAACCTCTACCGGGTAAATCGAGGTGGCGAGCCAACCTGGGACAAGGTGATGGCTGGTGCTGAAATTCTCAAAAGGCACAAAGTCGAGTTCAACACTCTTACTGTGCTGCACAAACACAATGCCGATCACCCCAAAGAGGTCTACCAGTTCCTGACTCGTGAAGTTGGCAGCCAATTCCTGCAATTCATCCCGATTGTCGAACGTGTTGCCGACAACCTGCCTGCTCATTTCCTGCAATTAGTCGGACCAGAATTTCGAGATGGCGCAACTGTTACTGAATGGTCGGTCGGCTCGAAGCAGTACGGGCAGTTTTTAAACGGTGTTTTCGACCAGTGGGTACGCGAAGACATCGGAAAATATTTCATACAGATATTCGACACGACTCTCGCCGGCTGGATGGGCCAAAACCCCGGTTTGTGCATCTTCGCCGAGACTTGTGGCGACGCGATGATCATCGAGCACAACGGCGACGTTTACTCGTGTGACCACTTCGTTTACCCCGAGTACAACCTCGGGAACGTTGCTGATACGACCATCCGTGAGATGGCTGAAAGCCCTGAGCAACGAAAGTTCGGGACCGATAAACGTGACACTCTCCCTGACTACTGCCGAAAATGCGAGTTCAAGTTTGCCTGCAACGGTGGATGCCCCAAACAGCGCTTCATCAAAACTCCAGATGGTGAGGACGGACTTAATTACCTATGCGCCGGTTACAAAACCTTCTTTAGCCACACCGAGCCGTACATGAAGGCTATGGTTGGTGAACTTCGAAATGGACGTCCTGCAGCCAACATCATGGAAAAGACCCGAAACATGCCGGCATCATCGGTTTCCGAAAATCCCTACGCCGGTGTCGGTCGGAACGAACCATGCCCGTGCGACAGCGGCAAAAAATTCAAGAACTGCCACGGCCGCTCGTAAGCCAGATTTCTCGGCCCCGCTCGAAACACGTCTCATATTCAAATTTTCGAGGCACTTCCGATGACGCGTCCCGACCGCAACGGAGGGACCTCGGTAAGGTGCAGACTGTCATCCTGAACTCGTTTCAGGACCACGATTTGTGGCAACTAGTAGCTCGCCAATTACCCACGTTTAGCTGCATATACGTAATCCTGAATCAGGTCCAGGATGACAACCTATCCAAACCTCTCCCACCCCAACACCCGCCTCGCGGGTAGAATTCCACAGTTCAATTTGAAACATGC
>CAYYMP010000148.1:0-3024 GCA_964472915.1 uncultured Dehalococcoidales bacterium
CGATTACCAGCCGAATGTTGTCCGGCTCGGTCATGATCGTCTTGATATCTCGAATGGTTACGTTGCTCATGAATGATTCGATTTCGACGTTCGCGGGTATGTAATAAAGCGCCAACCAAGGTCAGCGGCAACGAATTGTACCCGCAGGTTTGGGAGTTTGAGGAGAAATCGACCGAGACGCGGCAACTCTGTCATCTTGAGCTTGCCTGCACTGAGCCTGTCGAACGGGTCGAAGGACGCGAGTTGGGCAGCTCAATGTCCCGACCTTGCTGGAGGGACCTTCGGTTGGCCGGGGTGATGGGGTCTGTCGGTCTGAGGCGTATGTCATCCACGGTTGGGACTACGTCGGAATGACTTTAGTCTCCAGGCGAAATGCTTACCTATTTCGTCTATATTCTCTCGTCGCACACTGGAACCCTTTACACGGGTATGACCGCGGATCTGCCGAAAAGAATTGAGTGTCATAAAGCTGGCAAGGGAAGCCGTTTCAGTGCCAAATACGAAGCGAATTCGCTAGTCCATGTCGAGCCAATAGACTCTCTTGAAGCTGCTCGAGAGCGCGAGGCACAAATCAAGAGATGGAGTCGACGTAAGAAAATTCAGTTGATTGACAAGTTCAATCCACGTTGGAGGGATTTGTCCAATGCTGTGGATTAATGCAGGTCAACGTTCCCCCTTACCCTCGCCCAACCGAAGGTCCCTCCAGCAAGGTCGGGACATTGGTAGTTGAGTCCATAGGCCCGACACGTTGTCATCCTGAACTTGCCTACCGGACGGGTTGCAGGACGAAACTACGAGCGAAATTAACTACGCAGTGGGTGTCCACTTGCGGAGAGACGCCTGTTCCTGACGCGGATTCTGGTGTCGTCCCCATTCAACGTAAGAGACCTCAGCGACGTAAACGTTGCCTTGGGAATCGATTGCCATGCTGTGCGGCCACAGGAACTGATCAGGCTCGTTACCGAACGTTGTCGATCCGAATCGAGTCAGGCGGTTGCCTTCTCGGTCGTAGACGCCAATACGGTTACCGGTGTTGGCATTCCCTCGCGTCGGTGAACCATTAGTAGGACCTTGCTCCGCAACGTAAATTCGAACGTCATCGCCGGTTCCAGTCACTTCAACGGCAACGGCTTTGTGGGCGTTCCACTCTCGCAAGAATTTTCCGTCTATCGTGAACACCTGCACCCGGTGGCTTTCACGGTCGCAAACAATGACTTCCTCATCGTCAATCAATGCGAGATTGTGTGGAAGATTGAACTCACCAGGGTCAGTACCCGGAGTACCCCACGACATGATGTGATTGCCGTCTTTGTCGAGTCGGTGAACACGTGAGTTGCCGTAGCCGTCAGAGATGAAAATGTCGCCGGTCTTTTTCGATACAGCAACATCGGTCGGCTTGTTGAACATTTCACCGCTTTGCGGTTCAGCGGGAGTGCCGTCGCCGATCTGCATCAGGTACTCGCCTGACTTCGTCATCTTGTTGATCTGGTGACCAGTGTCATCGACCAGCCACACGTTCTGTTCGTGGTCGATCGTTATGGCGTGTGGGCGGGTAAACCATGTGTCGTAGAACTGCATGGTGTTCCCGTAGGGGTCGCGCAAAATTCTCACGGCATCGGGCGGGTTGTCATTGCCCCACATGTCGATCACGTTTCCGTCTGGATCGAACACCAGGACCGGTTGGTTGCCGCGGTTGAACACGAAAACGTTGTCCTGATCGTCTACCGCCACGGAGCACGCTTCACGGAGCCACAGCCCATGCGGCACTTTCGCCCATCCGGGAACTGGTTCGAAGACGGTGTCAGAGGTGACTAGAGGCGGCATCTGAGTTGGTTTCCAATGGATTCGCAGGCACTTGCTGCTCGTTCCGAACAGCGACGCCCAAATAGTACTGTGCTGGAAACCTAATTGGCGGCAATCATGGTGAGAATTTCGTCGATGTCGGGACTGCCGTTGACTTCAATCACTTTGTGTTGGTGTTGCCGGATAAGTCTAAGCGGCAGCTTCGCGTTCTGACGGTCCAACAAGCCCCGGTATCCAGATCGAAACCGTTGTACCAACACCGAGTTCGCTTTCGATGTTCACTGTCCCACCGTGAAGTTCGACCAGAGATTTGACTATCGCCAATCCCAAACCTGTGCCTGTTTGAGAACGAGTCTCTGTGTTCGCCGCTCGGAAGAACGGTGTGAACATTCTTGCCAGGTCTTCCTTGGAGATGCCGATTCCTTGATCGACGACGGAAATTGTTACTCCAGCTTCAGCTACTTCCATGTTCAGGACTATGGTCGTGTTTTCCGGGGAATATTTTGAGGCGTTGGTTACAAGGTTCGTGACGATTTGAACGAACCTCAATTCATCTGCGACAAGGAAGACGTCCGACTGGCTCAAGTTTGCGACGAACTTTTGGTCTTTCTCTTTGATCTGCTTTGCGGTGCTGGTCTCGATTTCTTGGATCGCATGGACGACCTCAAATTCAGATGGATCAATTGTCAGATTGCCACCGTTCGATTTCGACACATCCAAAAGATCAGAAATGAGTTCGTTTAGATTTCCCGTTGAACGCTGAATTGAACTTAGCGCTTTGAGTTGCCTGGGTACCAGGTTTTGCTGTTTGTTGCGCAGCAACACGTCTGTAAAAGCAGCAATTGAAGTCAAAGGCGTGCGAAGTTCATGCGAGATTATGGATATGAATTGACTTCGAGCTTCAGCTTCTCGTTTTTCGATCTGAATCCGATCAGTAATGTCACGGAAAACTATCAATCTTCCGATGATTCTTCCCGATCCATCGTCGATGGCAGTTACAGATGGGTGGTAGTTCAGACCGTTCTTTCCTAACACGGGCGCCTCATCGGATTCGCTTTCCGATCCGAGGATGACAGTGAAATCGAACCTGTCGGATTCAGACCTGTAGTCAACAATTTCCTGGACGTTCTTCAGAATCACATCGTCAAGGGTGAGGCCGATGATCTGCTCGGCCGTCTGGTTGATGTCTACAACCATGGAATTTTCGTCAACTACTATCAT
>CAYYMP010000149.1:0-3015 GCA_964472915.1 uncultured Dehalococcoidales bacterium
GGGCGCTAGTTTTTAACGAGAGTGGCGACGGCTACTCCGTGACCCTATCAGGTTTGATCGATTCCGAGAACCCCCCGGCTAATTCTCACATCCTGATTCCGTCTACACGGATTCGGATAGAAATTGGGCAGGGTTAGTCGGACGATATTCCAAGAATCTTCGCGGCGTTATCTTTGAGGATCAGTGGCCTCGCTTCATCGCGAATATCCAACTCGTCGAATTGTTCCATCCAGGTTGCTGGCGAAATGTAAGGGTAGTCCGATCCGAACAGAACTTTTCGTCGTAGTCGCCCACCTGCCTCGGTAATCAACTCTCTCGGAATGTATTTGGGAGCCCATCCGGATAAATCGATGAACACATTTGGTTTGTGTAGGGCGACTGCGACCTGCTCCTGAATCCATGGCCATGCCGGGTGAGCCATGATTATCGTTAGATCGGGATGTCGCGCTGCCAACGAATCGACATGAGGAATTGGGCGAGCATGAGCGAGTTGGAATCCGCCACCACCGGGAGTGTTGGCCCCGGCAGCCGCGTATCCGGAGTGCATCAACACTGGAATACCCAACTCCTCCGCTTTTGAAAACAGCGGCGTGAACTGTGGGTCATCTGGATAGAAACCTTGGTGGATCGGATGCAGCTTCAACCCCTTGAGACCGAGTTGTGTGACTGATCGCTCTAGTTCGTCAACTGCAACTTGCCCCTTACGCGGGTCAACCGAGCAAAAGCCAATCAAAACATCAGGATGTGCGTTCACCGTTTCAGCGACGTAGTCATTCGGGTCCGGTTTATCACCGGTTTCGGTTTCTGCATCGACTGAGAAGATCACCGCCATGGTGTCAATGGCCCTGTAAGTCTCAACCATCTTCGCTACGTCGTCAGGCTCGCCATCCATGCGGAACATTTTCCTAAGCCCAGGTTCAATCCCGTACTCAGGGATACCTGGCATTCGTGGAATGTGAGCGTGGATGTCTATAGCTTTCATTTCGGTTTTCCGTGATTGGTAGCGGGAATATCGGATGTCGCTCAGCATACCCGTTCGAGCGATCACATTCAGTTGAGCCAAGTGTTCCGCGATACAAAATCGGTCGGACTTGGTATCGTGTGAGCATATTTACACCAACCGTATTAGGGGAGCTTCACGGTTGAAAGTAGTCATTTGCGACGACGATCCTGCGCAGCGCGAATCAATTCGCCTGTGTTTTGAGATCTCGGAAAACCGTCACGAGTTCGAAGAATTCGAATTCGGTAACGACGCGGTTGACTACATTCGCGCAAATGATCCAGACCTGTTGTTTCTGGACATGGGCTTGCCTGATATCGACGGCCAGCAGGTGCTCGAGAACGTCAGGGAGTCTTCTGACGTTCCCGTCATCATCATTAGCGGCAACCAGCAGGTGAACTCGGTCGCTAAAGCCCTCGCGAGCGGTGCTGATGATTACATCACAAAGCCTTTCGAGCCAATCATTCTTATGGCACGTGTGGAGGCAGTAACGAGGCGGACCTCGTCGCGGGTCGCGAATCAAGCTGATTTTAAAGCTGGCAAGTTAGAAGCGAACTTCAGTCGTCATGTAGCCACATACGATGGCACACGTCTCGAACTAAATCGCACTGAATGGAAGATCCTCCGCGCCCTGACCATCAATCCTGGACTGGTAGTTACCTATCGTGAGTTGAAGACAAGCGCATGGGGATCGGATGACGTTTCTGACGCCGCTGTGCACATGGCGATCAGGCGTCTACGCGGGAAGCTTGGTGGTGAGTCCGTCGAGAACGATCAGATCAAATCTCATCGAGGGATTGGCTACTCATTCGAGAGTTAGTCGGGCTGAAGACTTGACCCTTCGACAAGCTCGGGATGGAGTCTTCTCGTAGTCGGGGCTGAGCAGTGGGTACACACCGATCGGCCCCGATGTTCATCGGGGTGACAAAGGCGTTTGCTCCGGGCGGACATCCGTCCTTGGTCACGGAGGCGCATTTCACCTACCCCTGACCCCTTCCATCGAGGAAGGGGGAATTTTAGCTCCGGGTGGACATCCGTCCTTGGCCATGGAGGCGCAGCCTCCCCCTCTAGCTCCTCCAATCCGGCGGAGAACATTTGTCGCACCCCACGTAGCCTTACCGAAGGTACCTCCAGCAAGGTCGGGAACTACGACTTGGTTTTCATAGGCAGGATCAGGGAGAGAACTGCTCCTGCTAGAGCGATGGCTCCGGCGAAGATCACCACACCGTGGAAGCCATTTGATTGGTTGATCAGTCCTGCGAAGATCGGTGTGATTGACCCGAATATCGATCCGCCCGTAAACATGAGCGCCGTTCCGGAGCCTTCAGAGCCTGAGTCGATCATGTCCATGGCAGCCGCGTTGATGATCGGCATGACCGAAAAGAAGAACAGCCCTAATACTGCGATCAAGATCGTCATTGGAATTCCTGAGTCAAATTGAAGGAACAGGAACACCAGAACAGTCATTGCCGACATCGCAAATGAAATGACAGGTCGGCGTCCGATGCGGTCGGACATGTTGCCCATGATAGGCGTGGAGATAATTCCAGCCATTGTTATCAAGGCGACGTGGAATCCGACGAAAGTGTCGGAGTAATCCAGCTCTTCACGCATGTAGATAACCAAGAACACCTGGAACGAATTGTGAACCGCACCACGCATTGCGCCGAGCAATGCCATCCCAAGCACGCCCGGATTGCTCAGAAGTTTTTTAGCCGAGCCAAAGTATTCTCCGAGCGACACATTGCCTTTGGACTCGGCTCCTGCTGATTTGAACTTCGCTACTACGGTCAGTCCGGTCAGGAACATCGGAACCGAAACTATGACAGCAAGCCAACGCCAGTCGAGACCACCGAACACAACCCACGATCCTACCGAGCCGGCAAGTAGGAATCCGATGATCAAAGGCGAGGTCGTGTTTCCTATTTGAGCACCGGTCAGGTGGGCTGCCATGGCAAAGCCGCGCCGTTCTGGATATCTCGCGGCAAGCGTGCCGAATGCTGGTGCGTGCCATA
>CAYYMP010000150.1:0-2978 GCA_964472915.1 uncultured Dehalococcoidales bacterium
AAGGAGAATTACCTTCTTCGATAGATATTGAGACAGCGCTTGATCAACTGAGTGGCCCACTTTTTTATAGGCGCCTCATAACGCACAGACCGTTAACACGAGATTTCTTGGAAAAGGTGTTGACTGGTGCACTCACAAGCTGGAAAACAGGATCTTGATATCTGTCACTTGAGTACAACTTGAGCACCCATTGTTACGAAAACTCGTCTTCAGTTCGTGGCTGACTTTCCGTGAGATTCGGTTGCACATGGTTCAACACCCGCTAACACCCACGTTTCAGTACAAATCAAAACGGTGGACTCGTGTTCTACCTATCGTCCCGCCAGCTCCACCAGAAGAATCCAACAGAAAAGCCGCTGTCGAAACAGCGGCTTTTCTGTTGGGCTTATATAGAGGTCTCGGACTGCTGACTCTCTATGATCCCCGAGCTTCTAATTCACCTAGCTCCATGTCTCGCCTCTCATAAAACTTTCAATTCACGATTAGTCGAAACGAATTTCATCGAGTAATTGAAATTTCAGTGGCTCGACTACTTACCTTTCAAAATCGTAAACAGGTTGATCGAACTTACTTCCGACCTACAAGTTGATTCTTCATTAATCACAGTGGATGGATTGGGTTGAAATTCACTGAACTCTACTAGTAGGTCCAGTACATCTCCTGGTTTTATCGGCCCGCTTTTAGTCGCACGAATTAGAACATCGACTGGCAACTCGGTGGCGAGAGTAGGGCATTGAAGTCGTCCACCAGTTTAAGTAACTCGCCCAACTCTTTGAAATATTGATCATCGCTGGAAGCAAGCTGATCACCATCCTCAGAATCACGCGCTGGCGATGACGCGCAACCCATCGACACAGTTAGCAACAAGCCGAGCGCAAGAACGGCAGCAACACGTGGGAATGAGAACCAATCGTTCATCTTCAAAGTCAATGGCAAGGTTTCTAGGGATGTCTTCATACGGCGGGAGTCTCGCAAAAGTGAAAGATTCTCCCGTGATAACGGGAACAGAAGGATTTTTCGATGCAAAACCTGCGGTCACACACCAGTCGATAACCCGAACGTTCGTTGCAAGTCATTGTCAGAGAAGGTGGGACTCCACTAACACTCAATCCGTACCCAATCATCAATTACAGGGAACTCATTGATTCCGAACGTAGATTTTGTAGTCTCTAGTCATCGACTCTCTATAATCCCCGGTCTTCTCATTCACCCAACCCTGCAACCCATCCACCTTGAAACTCTCGATACTCGACCAGTCACCAATCAGTTCCGGAAAAACGTCACATGATGCCGTTAAGGCAACGATCAATCTGGCGAAGAAAGCTGACGAATGGGGATACACAAGGTACTGGCTGGCAGAGCACCACAGCTCGAACTCATTGGCGGATGCCAGTCCTGAAATTCTGCTCGCAGCACTGGCAACTCAAACTGAGAACATCCGAATAGGCTCCGGTGGAGTGATGCTCTCCCACTACAGCTCTTTCAAGGTCGCTGAAGTATTCAGGATGCTTGAAGCACTCGCTCCTGAGAGGGTCGACATGGGGCTCGGGCGCGCACCTGGTTCAGATCAAATCGCAAGCTTTGCGCTTCAATCCGGCCCCAACTCATACCCGATCGAAAAGTACCCTCAGCAGGTGTTCGACGTCGTGCGTTACCTGAGTGGCACGTTCCCGGCCGACCATCCGTTCGGGAATCTCCGCGCAATGCCAATTTCACAAAACTGGCCAGTGCCATGGCTTCTAAGCTCATCCATGGGAAGTTCAAGCATTGCCGCTCGGCTTGGGATGCCGCTCTCGTTCGCCCATTTCATTGCGCAAGGCAGCGGTCCTGAATGCGTTCGATGGTACCGAGACAACTTTGAACCTTCAGAGTGGTTCGACAAGCCAAGAGTCAGCATCGGAATATCTGCTGTAACGGCCGACACTCCCGAACGTGCTAAAGACCTGGCAACTACCCGTCACGTTATGCGCTTAATGCGAAATAAAGGACACGAAATGGTTGGCGTGCCGTCCGTTGAAGAGATAAAGGCTATGAACTTCACCGCATCCGACGAAGAGTTCATCGAAAACCAACGTGCCAAGTCCATCGAAGGCGATCCTCCAACGGTGAAAGCAAAGATCGAAGCTCTCACCAAGGAATACGAAACCGACGACGTGATCGTCTTGACGATCACACACGACTACTCGGAACGAGAACGCTCATACGAGCTTCTGTCGAAAGAGTTCGGACTCAACGGTGAAGGCCGCACCGAGGTAGCACGCTAATAACCGTTCGTCCTACCGATCGTTCTTTAATCGCCGATCGCAATCACAAAGGTCATCACGCTCACCAAAGCTGTAACCGGAGTCCACAGATTTCGCTCTTTACTGCTGCGAGAAATCCCGTTCATCACGGTACCCACCAGCAGAAGCACAGCAAGTATCCAAACCGCGCCAATAGTCACGCCCGATCTCAGTTGTGAGGCGAATACTCCGCCTTCGATCAACACAATGAAGGCAGCAACGATAAACACAGTCGCTGATACCGCACTACCCCGACGCAAACTCGCCGGCAGCACACCCGCATTTGCACCTCCCCAGGTGTACTCGCCCGAGGGCTTGCCAGCTGCCAGCAAAACTTGAAATACCGCGATCCCTACGAAAATCAGCGCGTCAATGACCGCGAAAATCTCCAACCTAAGACAATCCCTTCTGTGATTCTCCGGAGTTAGACCAACCCCGTATGAATCATATTCGCTCAGTGGTGTGAATTTGTTTACTCTGTGCTCGATTCGCCCACCACATACACAATTCCTTTCACCCAGATGCCCAACCACCAACCTCTCGACCCTGAAAACCCAGACATCCTCTACGGCTCAACGAGCTCACTATGGGATGGCCAACGTCCCATTGAATGGGCGATCAAGCGAATAGCCGCACTTGGACTGCAAGGGATTGAGCCCTACGCCAAGCAAATCGAGGATCATCGGGACAACCCTC
>CAYYMP010000151.1:0-2956 GCA_964472915.1 uncultured Dehalococcoidales bacterium
CCCTCCCGAAGAATCAGGAGGGGGGCGCCCGTTATTACGTTGTCACTCTCAGACGTTCGTCTTTATGGGACGATGTGTGGGAGCTTACCGTTTTCCTGTGGGCTGATGAATGCCCAGATACCAGAACCGATCTTCACAGTATCAGCCGCGGCATCAGCCGAGCGGAACTCAGAAGCAACAGTATCAAACGTGTAAGCACGACCGACATTGATGCTGGTGAAGTACTCACTGAACGTAATTGTATTTGCCGCACCGGTAGAGGTAGGACGGTTCAATGTGTTTCCGCTGTCAGCAGCCTGAGTCTGGATGCGGCTCTGGTCAACAACACCAACGAAGTTCCAGCCGTTTCCGGTTGGGATAGTGGTCAGACCAGGTCGAGCATCGCCAGGACCAGTTGGGCCATGGAGGGCTACCTTCTGGTTTTCGAAGTCGCCGGTCTCAACCCAGTAACCGTGTCCAGCATGGATGGAATCCAGGCCAGGGTTGGTCTGTGATGAGAAGGATCCGTCAACCTTCGAAGCAATTCTCCATGGCTGAGCCGGAGTAGTTGCATCGTAAGCGACAACCTGCTTGACACCAGCGTTCGAGAACACTGATCCAATCGCATTGTCGATTGGGTTCGAAGGTACGGAAATTGCGTTCCATCCTGCGAACAGTTCAATGACGAAGTCAGTTCGGCTGTTCTTTGTGAACGTGGTGGTAGTGGTCGAGGTGTTACCAGCAGCGTCCTTCACCTTGAGCTCGTAAGTGTGCGAGCCGTTGGAAAGAGCCGTTGTTGGCTGGAAGAAGAAGACCTTCTTGTCAGCCGATGCAACAACACTTGAAGTGACGTCTACTTTGTCCAGAGTAGCTGACGTAACCGTCAGGGATGACTGGTCGGATGAGAAGTCAGCGGTAATGAACGGGTTCGACTGAGTTGTGGATCCGTTGTTTGCCGGCAACACAGTTGCAGTAGCAACTGCGAGGTCAACAACGAAAGCCTTGGTGGTGTCGTCACCTGCTGTCACGCTGTTAGTAGCGGAGTCAGTAGCAACAACCTTTACAGCACGGTTGACAGAAGCGTTGCCCTTAGCAACAGTGAGCTGCCAAACGTTTCCGCCCTGAGCAACACCAAGTGTACCGTTGAGTACGTTACCAACAACAGGGTTAGTAACTAGGTCAGTCACCGTAATTGCCGGAGGACCTTGGAGGTTCTCATCGGAAGAAACGGTAATAACCATGTTGCCGTTGGTCAGCGAATCGGCTCCTTCAGAACCGGTTCCTGTTCCAGTACCGCCAGAGCGAGTCACGGTGATAACAGGAGCGAGCTTGTCAGCAGCAACTGCAGAACCTGCATCGGTAGAGTTACCAGCCAGGTCCTGAATAGTGCCCTGAAGCGCAACTGTTGGCGTGTTGTCTGACGGGATAGTGTGGTCAAGGTCAAGGTAAACGTTAGCACCGTTGACGACGACGTTAGCAGGTACGAATACTCCACCGTTGCCGCTCAAGGTAATCTTGAAGTCAGAAGGGCTAACCGAGGATTCCTTGACGTTACCGTCAAATACAACCTTGATTGTGTCTCGGACGTTTGCCTTATCGATAGCTGGGCTGACCGAAGTGTCCAGACCTACACCAGATGAAGCAGACGAAATCGCCGGGATCTTCTGGTCAATCTTGACTGTGTGAGGCTTGTTACCGTGTCGACCAACAGTGCTAGTCGATGTGTCAGCATCGGAGTAACCGTAGTTACCAGCAAGGTCAGCTACACGTACCTGGTAGTCAACTATGTGGTCTGGGTTGCTTCCTACAGCAGTCGGTATCGCAGCTGAAGGTGTGTGGCTGAACGACATTGTTGAAGCACCATCGCTCGTTCCACTAGTGTCGATGCTAGCGATAGTACCGTTGATTGTCGGAGCAACAGTAGTGGCAGAGTTGGTGATAACGATCGTACCGTTTGCGGCGTCATCCGTCTGGTCGATGTAGAGCCCGAATGTGCTCACGTCTAGACCAGACTCGGCATCACTAACGTTACCCGTGAAGTTAGGCAATCTGTTCTGTGTCTCGGAACCCGACGCCGGTGCGCTAATCGAAGCTAGCGGCGCAGTCGTGTCCAGAGCGATAGATGTCGTTCGTTTCACGTTTGTAGCTGTACCAGCAGTTGTTGCGTCAGTGTACGTAATTGTTACGGGACCACCTATGGCAGCAACTGTAGCAGCTCCACCCTTGGCCGAACTTGTAGAGTTGGTTCCATCTGGATCAGCGTTAGTTCGCTCGAATACCTTTACATAGCCCTCGAAGATACCGGTATCTCGACCAGTCTCAGTAAGGGTAAGGGTATATCCAGCGTTGTTTACACCGGTGTCAACCACGCTCTTCACAACAACTGAGGTTGTGTTTTCTGCCGAGGTTGAGTAGGCAATATCTATGGCACCAGCCGGGCCAGTACCAAAGTCAACACCAAGGGTGATGATAGCCGGGTTAGTGCCGTCACCAGCGAAGTTAATGCTCTTGACGCTTACACCAACAACGGCGGTAGTTGTACCAGCATCGTAGACAGATATAGAGCTCACGTCTCCGATGATTGGACTCGTGTTTGTATCGGTCAGAATAAACTGATCCTGATTACCTGCTGCAGTTAGGTTTCCAGCAGCGAAACCAGTGCCGCCTGCGCCATTCGCAGTGACGCCGGTCGTCGTGTTCAGATCTGCATCTACAACAGTCACAATGAACGTGTCAGAGTCAGCAACGATGTCACGGGCAGATGTGCCTGATGTCGAAGCTGATGCGTAGGTCCCATACACCGTGCTGGCAGCCGTCCGGCCTGTTGGAGCCGGAGATTGGTTAGTCAACGATGATGCTACGTTAGTTACGTAGATCTTGCCGTCAACTGCAGCACTGGCGGAGCGAGAGAGGCCTACAACGGCTACCGCAATCAACGCCATAAGCGTCAATCCGGAAAGCAATTTTACTGAAAGCT
>CAYYMP010000152.1:0-2939 GCA_964472915.1 uncultured Dehalococcoidales bacterium
CAAAACACCCGAGCTTCGTGTGACAGCGAAATGACCATTCTCCGAGATGTGATGCCGCACCTCTTCTGCTAGGGACTTCATGTTCAGTTCAGCGTCCATCGATTCCATGTAGTTGATGAGAATTTCAGGATCGGTTGCCAACGCCGGTGAACTGTACACAACGGTTCGAACGGTCGAGAAATATTGTTTGAGAGGCGCTACCCCGTTTTCGAGCGTGAAGGCCGTGTGTGCCAAACCCACATGAGCAATCTCTTTCGAGCTGACTGCGTGACGTTCCTGCAGGTCGAGTAATTCCGAAATATGACCTTCAGAGTTTGTGGCAGCTAGCAACGTTCCATCGGTTTTGAGAACCCGATGAATTTCACGGATTGCCTCTGCCAGGTCCGATGCGTGGTAAAGCATGTAATTGGCAACAATCAGGTCGAACCGTGCGTCTTCAAACGGTAGTTCGCACACATCTGCCGTCATGAATTCGATCTGATCCCGAAGGTCGCTTAGGTTCGCCTTTGCAGACTCAAGCATGCCCTCCGATAGGTCGGTCAACGTAAATTGCCATCCTTTGGAAATACGATCATTCTCGGCACCCCATTCCCAGAAGTGAGCCGGACCGCACCCGACGTCCAGGATTGTCGCCGAGGTTGGTAGGTCAATTAGGTCAAAGAACGAGTTAGACCAGTCTTCCCTCGAGGTGCCGTAGGCCTTCCAGAACTCGATTCGAGCATTCAACCGCCGGTCGTCTTTGTACGCGACGTTTCTCAGGTGTGCCTGATCTTGCATGCGTTGATTGGTCATTAGCTGCGTGCCGTCTAATTCGTTTTGGCGAGATGATTCCAAGAATCCGCCGATTAAGGTTTCTGCAGATTATCTTCGCGGGCGTTACTGCAAAAAAATTCTTGCTTGCGTTGTGGTTCATGCTTACGCTGTGAATCTGCAATCAGTTGAACAAGGAACTTCTGCGCATGTACAAAAAAATCTTGCTGCCTATTGATGAGATCAAATCTGCCTCCGCGGCGATATCAAATGCGAAGGGTCTCGCAGCAGCAACTGGTGCAGAAGTTGTTCTCTTTTCGGTGGTATCGACCGAAAACCCGATCATCGTTCACGACGAGCACGTAGGTGGACTCCACGCTTCCCAGGAAGTCGTAGACATGGCGATTCAAGATGAAGAGCGCCACGTTGAGCAGGCTGAGGCTGAACTTCAGAAAGCTGTCGAATCAAACGGCGCTGACGGTGTGAAATTTTCGTTCGAAGTGACCACCGGGCGTGCTCAGGACGAAATTGTTCGCTACACCAAGGAAAACGGCGTCGACATGATCATCATTAGCACTCACGGTCGACGTGGTGTGTCCCGCGCATTCCTCGGAAGCGTCGCCGACGAAGTTATCCACGAAGTTGAAGTTCCTGTGATGGTCGTAAAGCGGTCTTAGAGGATTAGCGGAAAAGCGCCAGTTGTCATCCCGACCGAAGCGGAGGGATCCGATTAATCTTGCGTAACAAATTCGCCCAAGCCAAGACTCGTCATCCCGGATTTGTCATCCTGAGCTTGTCGAAGGATCAAGACGTTTGCGTGCAGCATCGGCTGACCTCAGCCAAAACTTGTAAGTCCGACAAGTCTCGACCGTAGTGGAGGGACCTTAAACCTGAGGGTCGTCGAGGTAGTCCCACTCCGGATTCAAATCCCACCGTACAGTGTCTAATGGTTGGGTTGCTTTCGCCCACGGAATCGTCACACCAAGGTTTTCTGACTGACGCCGTATTTGCCCGTCAACCCAATCAGGATCCCAACCGTCTAGGACCAATCGAGTCAGTCGTTCTACGACATTCGCGTGTTCTGGATTATCAATTTGATCAACCAGCTCGGCTGGGTCATCCGCAAGGTTGAATAATTGCGATGGCATTCCGTGGTAATAAACCAACTTCCAATCGCCGTCACGGACCATCCGGTTTTGCCAAATTTTGTCGCCGTCTGAGTGCGCAGGGTCACCAGGCTCAGTGCAGTACTCTGAGAACGCCAGATCACGCCAATCCGACGAGTCTGGATTCTCGATCAGGTCAATCAACGATCTGCCTTCAGAGTGCGGTAGCTCCGGTGCTGAGCCTGCTTGCAACATCGTGGCGTTCAGATCGAGTTGACTCGTTACGCGCTCAATAACTACTCCCTGTGGAAGCTTCGCAGGCCAAGAAACTATTGCCGGGACTTTTACTGAATCTTCGTAGAACGTCTGCTTCCACCAGAGACTTTTTTCACCAATCTGTTCACCGTGATCCGCTGTGTAAATGATCAGCGTGTTTTCGAGTAGGCCATTGCTCTCCAATGTGTCGAAAATGTCACCAAGCAGCGCGTCGAGACGAGATACCAATGCGTAGTACGCGGTGCGGGTTCGCTCAACCTCTTCGTCTGTGAATTTGTCGATACCTGAGTGCGTCTTCCACCACCGCAAGTAGGGATGATCCTCGTTCTCGAAAGCCTTCGGATTCCTTGGTGGTGGAACCTTGCCCCGGTACTCGTCATAGTCCTCGCGGGTTGCGACGAACGGTTGGTGAGGAAGCATGAACCCGATCGACAACGCGAACGGTTCATCGGAGTCGCTCGACGAATAATCGTTCAGCCAGTCGACTGTTGTTTTGGCGACCAGTTCGTCGTGAACCTGGTACGAGTTGAGTCCATGTCCTGAAAGCTCGAGCGAAATGCGATTTGGACCAGCAGTACCATGCAGGGCACCGTGATCAACATCGTCGGCTCCCAGATGATTCGGATTGTGGTCCCCAACAAGCCGTTCAGAAAAGCCGTGAAGTTGGTCCGGACCATTGAAGTGCATGCGGCCAATTTGGATCGGTTTATATCCCGCTGCTCCAAGTGCGTGTGCGAAAGTTGGAATCGCCGAATGTAAGTACTGTGAGTTCGTCCAAACCTCGTTCTGGTACGGGTGCTGTCCCGT
>CAYYMP010000153.1:0-2923 GCA_964472915.1 uncultured Dehalococcoidales bacterium
CTTCAGGTGGGGTGTGGGCACGGAAAAGCTTTCGATTAAGGAGTGAAGTTCATCTCCCATGCTGTAGTCGTACCGCTGACCTCGTTAGCAACGACGATCAACGGTCGACCCGTAGGACTGTCGCTGGCGCTAATGAACTCAATGCTTTCTGGGCCAAGGTCACCGGCCGTTCCTGCGGCTGCATCACCTTCAAAGAACCGACCTGGCATGTAACCAATGAACTCCGGGCTCTTTGGATTTGTGATGTTGTAGGAGGCAATTCCTCCAACCCGCTCGAGTCCTATAAACACGATCCACTCACCGGTACCTGTCTGCACAATCTTGACGGCTTCAGGTTCTGGGCCTTTGTCATCAGATCGGTCGTCAAAGGAACCGTTCTCATCATTAGTTGAGTTGAAGTCTTTAGGAATGTGTTTGGCGAGAATTCGTTCAAGTTGATCACCTGAATCCCAGACCAGTTCACCTGACGAATTCCAGATTGAGAACGACCTGGCTCCATAGGAGAATATCCGGTCATAGTCCCCATCGTTGTCGTCATCTCCGAGGGTAGTTGTCGTCTTCAATCGACCCAGGTTGGCGTCTTCCTGCAGTTCTGCCGCATTCCGGAATGCTGTTGGGTCGAGAGTGAGATCTGCGACACGTTCCTCCTCCGAGTAGCCGTCGTAGTCTCTCGAGTCGCCTTCATTGGCGGAGACGATGTATTGAACGCCGTCCACTGCGTATGTAGCGATAGCGTCCGGCATGTAGAGACCGTGTACCGGCCAGTTGCGGATGTTTATTCGTCCGTCGCGGTTGGAAGCATCCAACCCGTTGCCAACCTTGTTGTGGTCCTTCGTGCCGAGCGCAATGATCGACGTGATGTCCATTCCTACCAGATCCACAATAGCGAGGGCGTTGTTTTCCTGGAGAGCCACGTAGGCTGTTTTTGAATCTGCTGACACTGCGACATACTCAGGTTCCATGTCCTGAGATACGGAAGCATTAGGTCCGAATACTCGAACACCTTGTGATCTCAGAGATGTCAGTTGACCATCAAACGCCGCAAATGTCAGCAACGTGTGAGATGCTGTGGCAACTCCACCTGACACATCAATGACGCTAACGGTTCCTTCCGGATCGACGGTGTAGTCGTCGTTTGGCTGACCTTCATTCGCTGTAATGACCTTTGTTCCGTCCGGTGTGAAAGTCACCATGTCGGGGAGCACACCAACAGTAATCGAATTGAGAACATCAAGCGTTGTGCTGTCGTAGAAAACTACTGTCCCGTTTCCATCGACCGTGTCAGCCTCTACCGCAGCAACGACAACCCCGTTGTGTACGTCGACGCTGTTTACGGTTGCGCCGTATGCCGATACATCGATGGTTGAAACCAGCGCTATGTCCACAGTTGTAGCTGGGGCAGACATTTGGCCTGTTTTTGTGATCGAAAGTACGTCGATCCCAGGTCTCTGGGCGTTTACCACGAACAGATTGCCGGATTTGGGGTCAAACTTCACGATCTCGGCAGCTGACTCATCGAACTGGCTGGTTGCATATGTACCCACCCTCGCCAGGTTGAAACCTGAAGTGACGAAAGCTGGCTCACCGGCTATACCTTGAGGCCCTGCTGGACCGCGCTCACCGCGTTCTCCGGTCGAACCATCGACGCCGTCTGTGCCAGGTATCCCGGCATTGCCGCGACGACCCTGTGATCCGGTCGCTCCGGTTTGTCCTTGTGGTCCCTCGATTCCCTGTGCACCTTGGGGACCCTGTGGTCCCTGTGCACCAGTCGCCCCATCTTCACCCGCGCAGGCAATAGCGGCGATTGAGAGAGCCGTTATCCCGACAAGAAGAAGGACGAGTCTTGGAGAAAACTTAGATACAAAAATCATCTATAACCCTTTCTGAAAAGTTCCAAAAGGGATGATAATTTCGTTACAGCGCTGCCAAGTTAACCAGAAGTTATTGCATGTTTAGAGGGAGTTAAATTTTGCTTAACTGCCATTATCCAGACGCATCGGCAGCAGCTCGAGACAAGTTAAATCTCGTACTCTTTGAGCAGGTTTTTTGCGATGATCAATCGCTGGATTTCGTTAGTACCCTCACCAATAATCATCAGTGGAGCATCACGGTAATATCGCTCGACTGGGGAGTCTTTGACGTAGCCATAACCACCGTGAATTCGCATTGCGTCCATGGCAACTTCCGCGCAGATTTCACTGGCGTACATTTTCGCCATTCCAGCTTCGGTGTCGACTCGTTCACCGCGCGATTTTCTGTCCGCTGCATCGTGCGTCATCAGGCGGGCGGCATGAATCTTCGTTGCCATGTTGGCGAGCATGTTTTGGATTGTTTGTCGCGATGAAATTGGACGACCGAAAGTTTCGCGTTGTTGGGCATATTTGATAGCGTGTTCGAACGCTGCCTGCGCGACTCCAAGCGCTCTCGAAGCGACGTTAATGCGCCCGGTTTCAAGAGCATCCATAACCTGGTAGAAACCCTGTCCTTCGTCGAGTCCTACGAGTCGATCAGCGCTCACCTGGTAGTCGCTGAAGACCAATTCAGATGTGTCGATTCCTCGGTATCCCAATTTTTCCAGGTCACGACCAACTTCAAATCCGGGCCCCTTTTCGGCGATGAACGCGGAAATCCCTGAGTGAGGCGGGTTAGCGTTCGTGTCGGTTTTTGCCAGCAACAGGAAAACATCGCCGTTGTGACCATTGGTGATGAACTGCTTGGTTCCGTTTATTACGTACTGCTCACCGACTTTGACAGCCGATGTTTTGATTCCAGCGACGTCACTTCCACCACCCGGTTCGGTTAGGGCAAGCCCACCACGTTTCTTCCCGGTGGCGAGATCGGGCAGCCATTCCTGCTTTTGTTGATCTGTCCCATGCTGGACGATGGCGCGGGTGAGCATTGAGTGGGAGCCAATCGGACCCGT
>CAYYMP010000154.1:0-2864 GCA_964472915.1 uncultured Dehalococcoidales bacterium
TCTGCTGCCCAAACAATGTCAGCAACGTCTTTTACCAAATCCGGGGTAACAACGAATTCCTCGTGATCAGTTGAGAATTTGTCGGCAATTGTTCTCGCATGCGGAAGCTCGCTAAACGACTGCTCTTCGAATCCGATGGAAAATGTTTTGAGAGATGCCGATGAGTTTGATGCTGCACTTGCAACGGTAATTGATGAGTCGAGACCACCACTCAGAAAGAACCCAAGAGGTACATCGCTGACGAGCCGGCTCGAGACAGCCTGATCGACTTGCTGACGCACGAGCGAAGTCGCTTCCTCGTAGGTGATGTTCGTGTTTATTTCGGGATCAAGATTCCAGTACTGACTTACGGTCATGCCTTTCTCGTCATATTCGAGAACGCTTGCCGGGGGGAGCTGTTCTACCTCACTAAGAATTGATTCCGGTGACCCCACGTATCCGTAAGTCAGGTAAGAACGTAGTGCTCCGTAATTGATATTGCTTGACTTCAAAACGGGCTTGATAGCTTTGAGTTCAGAGCCGAAAACTAGCCGGCTATTCGAGGTCGAGTAGTACAACGGCTTTTTACCGATTCGATCCCGAGTCAGGACTAGCTTTTTTCGATGTTCGTCGAAGATGGCAATTGCAAACATCCCGTCAAGCTGATCGACAAAATTCGGACCGTGATCTTCGTACAAGTGGACTATTACTTCGGTGTCTGAAGCTGTCTTGAACTGGTGTCCTATGACTTCGAGATTGGACCGAAGTTCTCGGAAGTTATAGATCTCTCCGTTGAGGATTACGTGGATCGAATCTTCTTCATTCGAAATCGGTTGCCAACCGGTCTCCGCATCGATGACGGACAATCTGGTGTGCCCGAATGAAAAATGGGGTCGTTGCATCGTCCGGGTGCCGTCAGGACCGCGGTGTTCGATGCCTTTACACATGGCATCTAAGGCTTCAGTTGATATGGGACTGGTCGTCGAAAAATCAACGACCCCGGTGATGCCGCACAAATCTCGTTGGCTTCTCTCTTCTCAGGCTGATTTCAAGACTACCGTAAGTAGGGTTGGAGCCTCAGCGTTTCAATGGGACGAAATTCGTTCAGTTCTTCCCAGTAACAGAACCGAGTAATTCGGCGGTTCGCGTAGCAATACTTTCCGGAGAGAACCTGGAAATTATCGATGAACGCAATTGCTCAGGTTTGTTCTTCGACTCGGAAATATTCTTGATTGTACTGATCCACGCTTTTGCCAGTTGATCTGGATCCTTAGGATCGACGACCTTTTCTGGATCATCGACGATCAGCGCGCTGTCTCCGATGTCAGTCACTACGCAAGGAATTCCACAAGCCATCGACTCTGCCACGGAGTTTGGAAATCCTTCACCACTGTCAGACGTGAGGGTGGTTATGTCGCACGCATTCATCAGTCGCTCAGGCTCAACTACTGGGCCGGTCCAGCTAATTCGTCCAGCGATTCCTAACTCTTCTGACAGCCTTCTTATCGATCCAAAATAAGAGTCGTGTTCGTCGTAGTGGCCAGCACAAACGAACTTTAGCGTTGGCATTTGCTTCAGCGCGACGGAAGCTCCACGCAGGAAATTTTCGAAGTCCTTCATCGGGTGAATGCGAGCGAAAATACCGATCAGGTGTTCTTCACTATTGATTCCCAGATCATTCCGCACCACTTCACGAATCGATGGATCGGGGGAGAATCGATCAGCGTCGATGGCGTTTGGAATGTGGTGCGTCTTCGAACCCGAAAACCCTTTGGCAACATACTCGGCTCGTGCCGTACCTGAATTCGTGATCGCGAGATCCGTCAGTGGAGACAACCACTTTTCTAGTCTCATAGTCCATTTCACTCTGGCAGAGTACTGCTTGAAATCGAGTCCACTCGACCTGATCCCCCATACGATAGCTGGTCTGGGTCTTGTACTTCTAGCGACCAATGTTGCGAGATTGGGAACAGGTAAGAACCCGTAAACGACATCAAATCGCTCGCGGGATATCAGAGAGCGAAGTTTCCACAGGTACTGAAATTTGCCGAGGATTCCGTTGCCACCGATAACGTGAAACTGAATTGCCGGGCTTTCGGCAAGCTCGGATTCTAGAGCTCCGCCTTCAGAAACGACCGCGACTTGCACGTTGTGACCCATACGGGTTAGTTCTTTCGAAATCCCGACCACCTGCCTTTCGGCACCGCCGATGTTCAAGGATCGTATGTGGAACAGTATCTTCAAAGCAAAAATGGACTAACTGGTCAGTCGATCACGTTTTTAAGGTGTTTAGCGAACAGTTCTCCAGCGTCTGGACCAGAGGTGTACTTCGCATATCGAGCCTGACCGTCAGCAGCGATTTCACTTCTCAAAGTATGGTCAGACAGCAAATCCTCTATCCGTTGCAAAAGATCACTTAAATCCCAACCATGACTGGCATAAGTCTTTTCATCTTCAAAAAATTTGGGCCAGGTCTCCATGTGTCCCATTTTTGGTTTCAGTAGGAGACCCCCTGTAAGAAAGACTTCGAAATCTTTTAGCGTGATTTCGCCCCAGCCGAACGGTGAGACAACAATGCGAGAGTCCTGTAGCTCTTTCATGTATCCCCTGCGTCCCAATTTATTCGTCGGAACCTTGTCGCCAAGCAGGGACGCTATTTGTTCCCGTTGATACCTGACTGTTTTTCGGTTGTACGAAATGCCGAACCTGGCCGATACATGATGCGATCTGCCCGAACCTGAAGATCTGGTGGGGTGAGGGAACTTCAGAAATCTTTTCCACCCGGTTTTTCTGTATAGAGAGGCTTTCCACGGTCCGAATAGAGAGTAATCCGCCAATCCGCTGTTCCACGATGGACCTAGTTTGGTCAGGTACTCAGGTTCTAT
>CAYYMP010000155.1:0-2765 GCA_964472915.1 uncultured Dehalococcoidales bacterium
GAACTAGCGCTAGTCAAGAACATTCGGAAAACCAACCTTATGTAGTGCATCTGGGGTGAAGAACTTCTTGAAGTGCCTTGGGAATAGTTTGAACTAAAAACGGTTGAGTCTGAGCAGACTGATGTCGTGTTTGGTGTCCTGATGCATAGCCAGATCGGCCATGATTTCTCCGACCACGCTGGCGAATTTGAAGCCGTGTCCGCTAAAGCCCGCCGCAACGCTGACCTGAGGTGTATCGGGCAACACATCGAGGATGAAGTGTTCATCCGGGGTGTTGGTGAACATACATGTCTTAAGGGTCATCAAGTTCCCATTACCACCCGGGAAGTATTTGGCAGCGGCGACTCGAAGAACCTCCTCGTCCTTATCTGTGACGTCTTTTAGCATCTCATCTGGATCAACATCTTCTTCAAGGTGGTGATATCTACCGATCTTAAAGCCGGGAATTCCGTACTCAGGGAAACCGTAATAACGTCCCTCATCAAAGTAGGCGTTGAACACGGGGAAGTTTTCAAGGTGGAATTCCGATGGTTCATCGACTTGCAGCCAGGCGAGTACTTGTCGCTCTGGAACCGCCAGATGAGATAGTCGAGGGATCAAACCCGATGTCCATGCTCCTGAAGTGAACACAAGTCGATCAGCCTGGTAAGTACCTCGATTAGTTTTGACGATTACCCCGTCGCCGTCTGGTTCCCATTCAATTACCGACTCTCGTGCGCGAACCTCAGCACCTTTGGCAAGTGCTGCGTTGACGTAGGCGACGATTGAACGCTCGGAAAGTACAAACCCTCCATCGCGCTGGTACAGACCCATGTGCCCTTCCGGCATGTTGTAGCCGGGGAACCTCGCGTTGATCTCGTTATGGTTCAGAACCTCGTGTGGAATGTCGTGGATCAGGCACGATTCCAGTGATCCTTCGAATACCTCGTGACCGGATGGCGCAGTATCGATCGAACCGATTTTGAATAGAAGTTGCTCACCTGCGCTGTGCTGGATTTCTTCCCATAGCTCGTACGCGCGTCGCAGCAGCGGTACGTACGAAGGATGCTCGTAGTAAGCCAGACGAATAATCCGGTTCACGCCGTGGGACGAGCCTTCGGCGTGTGGGATATCAAATTTTTCGAGTCCTAAGACTCGCTGTCCACGCGATGCCAGGTGATACACCGTGGCGCTCCCCATACCGCCAACGCCAACAACTATCGAGTCGAACTTGTTATTCAATCTGGCTGATCTCCGAATACTCAAAACTGGCTCTGGCGGAAGTTAGCACATCGCAACGCCGAATCGTGTTCCATGATGAAGGGATTCGGGTAAAGTGCCGCCTATTCACGAACAAAATCAGCAGGCGGGTCTCACGGCAATGAATCAGGATCGATCGACTATCAATAAGCCCAACATTGTTTTGATCATGGCTGATGACCTGGGATGGTCTGACCTCGGGTGTTACGGATCGGAAATCCGGACCCCGAACCTCGATTCGCTCGCTTCAAACGGAATGAAGTTCACGCAGATGTACAACTCTGCCCGGTGCTGTCCCTCTCGTGCTGCCCTACTGACTGGACTGAATCCTCAGCAGGCTGGCATTGGCCACATGATCAACGACCTTGGTGTTCCCGCTTACCAGGGTTATTTGAACGAAAATTGCGTGACTATCGCCGAGGTACTAAAAACTGCTGGCTACCGAACTCTAATGGCCGGCAAATGGCATGTAGGCGGAGAACAATCAGGACTGCCAGATGGGTGGTACCCGGACATGCCCGGGTACCCATCACCTCGCGGTCGCGGATTCGACAGGTTTTACGGAATTCTCTCGGGTGGTGGAAGTTACTACAACCCGAACATGCTGATGGATGACCTGACCAGAATCAGCGTCGAAACCACGGATTACCACTTCACGGATGCCATCGCTTCCAAAGCTACCCAGTTTGTCGATGATGCAATACATCGCCCCGAACCATTCTTCCTCTACATGGCCTTTACAGCGCCTCACTGGCCATTGCATGCCTGGGAAGATGACATTGAAAAATACCGTGGTAAATATTTGAAGGGTTGGGACGAAACTCGCCTGAACCGCCATGAATCTCAACGAGGGATGGGGATAGTCGATCCCAAGTGGGACATTTCTCCACGTGAATCTGCCATTGCACCTTGGAATGAAGAAGCTCAACAGGAATGGCGTGACCTCCAAATGGCGGTTTACGCCGCCCAGGTAGAACAGGTGGATCGAGGTATCGGTCAGCTTGTAGACAAACTCCGGGAGTCCGGTGAACTCGACAACACCGTGATTATGTTCCTCGCGGACAACGGTGGTTGCGCCGAACTTCTGGCGGAAGATGGTCCAACCCCTGACCCATCACGATACAACTACCCGACAGTCGATGGTCGAGTGGTTAGAACCGGTAACAGCCCCGACATTGAACCTGGCCCACCGGACACTTTTGCAAGTGTCGATATCGCGTGGGCGAACGTTAACAACACCCCGTTCAGGCTGTTCAAGCACTACACACACGAAGGTGGTATCTCTACGCCATTCATTGTGAGTTGGCCGGAGGGTGTGGAAAACGCCGGAACAGTGTTCAACAATCCTGCGCACATCATAGATATCAACGCCACCATCATCGATATCGCAGGTGCTTCCTACCCCTCGACCTTCAAAGGGAACGATATAAAGCCGCATGAAGGAGAATCGTTTTCTGATGCGCTGTCAGGAAACGGCTGGGAACGTGACAAACCAATTGCCTGGGAACACGAGGGAAATCGTGCGG
>CAYYMP010000156.1:0-2642 GCA_964472915.1 uncultured Dehalococcoidales bacterium
CTTCGGGTGAATTAACTCTCGCAGACGATTCAGGTCTGGAAGTGAAAGCCCTTGACGGTGAACCCGGGGTCAAGTCCGCCCGCTATGGCGGAGAGGGTCTTGATGACGAGGGTCGTGTTCAACTCCTTTTAACGAACATGGAATCGGTTCGAGGTTGGAATAGGCAGGCCAGGTTCGTTGCGGTGCTTGCACTGGTTGGAGATCAGGTTCCTGGTGGCGAAACAATGACTGAAGGTGTCGTTGACGGAGCGATTATTCACGAACCGGTCGGTGAAAACGGGTTTGGATACGATCCCGTTTTCTGGCTTGCCTCTCACGCAAAAACTACGGCACAACTCTCCGGTGAGGAGAAAGATGAAGTGAGTCATCGCGGTAACGCTCTGCGACAATTACTTCCAGTGCTTCAAAATCTGGCGTGAGAAAATCGTCATCCAACAAGTGAGATGACTGGGCTGATCAACACTCAAGAAAATTCACCAATCCTCGATAAATTCGGGCGACGTTTGCGCGATCTGCGCATATCCGTCACCGATCGCTGTAACTTCCGCTGCACCTACTGCATGCCGGCAGAGATATTTGGTGAAAAGTACGAATTTCTCCCTCGCCTTCACATTCTTACTTTTGAAGAAATTACTCGTCTAACTCGCCTGTTCGTCGGTTTAGGTGCGTCAAAACTAAGGATTACCGGCGGTGAGCCACTCGTCCGAGCAAATCTTCCGGATCTGATCAATGACCTGGCACAAATTAACGGTGTCGAGGACATTGCCCTTACGACCAACGGGTACTTGCTTCCTCAGTACGCTCAGCAGCTCTGGGATGCGGGACTCAGGCGTTTGACGATTTCTCTCGACTCGTTGGATGAGGACATCTTCAAAAAGATGACCGGGCGACCCCAGGGACCGGCGAAAACACTCGAAGGCATCGAGATCGCAAGGAAGATCGGTTTTGATCCGATCAAAGTCAACGTTGTGGTTCAACGCGGTGTTAACGACCACACTCTCGTTGAAACAGCCGAACACTTCAAAGGTACCGGTGTGATCGTCCGATTCATCGAGTTCATGGATGTGGGAACTAAGAACGGTTGGGACCTGTCACAGGTCGTCCCATCTCGTGAAATTATCGATCGGATCGGTGAACGACTCCCGCTCCAACCGGCAGATGCCAACTACAAAGGCGAAGTAGCCAGCAGATATCGCTACCTCGATGGTGAAGGTGAAGTTGGGGTGATCTCCTCGGTCACCGAACCATTCTGTGGAGACTGCAGCAGGGCACGGTTGTCGACTGACGGAAAGCTCGTTACATGCTTGTTCGCAAGCGGCGGAATCGACTTGAAGACGCCAATGCGCGACGGTGCATCCGATGAAGAGTTGTTAGAACTCATTACCTCAACCTGGACCAAGCGAAACGACCAGTACTCCCAACTCCGGTCCAGTGATACTGACTTTGCAGTGCCTACCGACGGGGATGGCGAAAAGGTCGAGATGTATTACATTGGCGGCTAGACCGTCGATTGTCGGCGGTTGATCAACCAAAGTTCAGTAACGGAGTAGCGAATGTCTGTCTGGCAGTTCGCAGTAGTAACCGTCCATGTATTTTTAGCTGTGATCTGGATCGGTGGCGCGATTTTCCTCGCGCTTGTAATGGTTCCTGTTGCACGAGGAATGGAACCGCCACACATGGGACTGTTGTTTCTGCGACGGGCAGCTCTGAGATTCAGAGGTATTGCCTGGGTTCTGCTCGCCTTGCTTGTTATTTCGGGATTACTGGCTCTTGAAACCCGTGGTCTGGGCATTGACCGTTTTACTGAAGACGGATTCTGGTCGACTGAAATCGGCACAGCACTGGGGATCAAGATCGTTTTGGTCGGAATCCTGCTCGTGCTCAGTGGTCTTCACGACTTCATCCTGGGGCCGAGAGTAACTGCCATGATTGCCGATGTGCCGCGGGGGCAGCAGCCGCCGAAAGAAGCGGCACGCGCACGTAAGCGACTCGTGATGATCGCCCGATTGAATCTCCTAATCGCCATCACAGTCGCGATTCTCGGACTGATGCTTATCCGGGGCGTGCCTGGTTGAGCTAGCTGCGTCGTTCACGCCATTCGTGTTCGAGCATTGAATAGATCTCGAGATCCATGTACCTGCTCTGAACGAATGCCGCTTCTCTCGATGTGCCTTCGTGCGTGAAACCGAGTCGTTCAGGCACGCCTCTTGATGGCTTATTTGGAGTTGCAGCGCGAATCGTGACTCTGTGCAACTTCATGTGGTCGAAAATCATGTCGATGACGGCTGTGACCGATCGAGTCATAATTCCTCGACCTTGAACATCCTCTTTCAACCAGTAACCAACTTCGACGCCATTGTCGCGATTAGGTAGCCCGAAGCCAACACCTCCTGCAAGCTCACCCTCATACTCGATCGTGTACTCACACGAACGTGCGAATGGATCCTTTTCGAAGCGGCGTTTGTTGAATCCTGTACGGTAATTGTCTTCGGTGTCGTAGCCGGCAATCCAGGGCAAGAACTCACCGAGGTAGTTGCGCCCTTCCTCAATGGCATTCCACATCGGGGCGAGGTCTGAATCTCCGGTAGGACGCAACGCGATTTCTTCGTCCACCTCGATAGTTCTCAGCGGGAGTGGTGGGT
>CAYYMP010000157.1:0-2508 GCA_964472915.1 uncultured Dehalococcoidales bacterium
AAATGACTGTTGCTTCATGCACCACACCTCCAATGCCAGACGCGGAAGTAACCACAACGGGAGAAGCCGTCGAAGGTCTTCGACGAAACGTCATTGAATTACTGATGAGTGAACACCCACACGGGTGTTTGACCTGTCACCGAATCGAGCTTTGCGGTCCTCAAGACATTTGTCAGCGTCACGTAACAGTCACCGACCGTTGCACTATTTGTCCTAAAAATGAGCGATGTGAACTCAAAGACACAGTGCGCATGGTTGAACTCGATCTGCGTACTCCGCTCAACTACCACCGACGTGACCTTCCAATCCATGCAGACGATCCGTTCTACGACCGGGACTACAACCTATGTATCGTGTGTTCCCGCTGTGTTCGAGTTTGCGATGAGGTTCGGTTCGATACCGCACTCACGCTGACATCCCGATCTGGTGTTGCGTTGGTCGGCACATCCCACGGAACCTCGTTGCTTGAAAGCGGCTGCGAATTTTGTGGTGCCTGTGTTGATGTGTGTCCAACAGGTTCACTTACCGAGCGCAACTACAAGTGGGAGAAGGCCGTCTCTGAGGTCAAGACCACTTGTACGAACTGCCCGGTTGGTTGCCAGATGATCGCTGAGGTCAACAAGTTTGGGAAGGTAGTCAGGTTCAAGGCAGACCTGGCTGGTGCCCCGAACAATGGCCAGGCATGCATGACGGGGAAATTTGGTTACGAATATTCGAACCACAGTTCTCGATTGAAGCGCCCGTACGTTCGTGAAGATGGAATTCTCCGTAAAGCAACCTGGGAAGAAGCTCTTCAGAAAATCTCTGCTGCATTCTCGGGCAAATCTGGCGACGATGTCGCTGTTCTTACTTCACCTCGTGGATCTAACGAAGACCAGTTCGCAGCGCTCAAGCTTGCTAAAGATGTCCTCGGCTCGTCAAACATTGACTCATCATTGAATGACAGCTACACGTTGCTATCTCGACTTCAAGAGCGACTTGGCTCAGCCGGTTCTACAAACTCTATTTGGGACCTTGAAACGGCAAACAGCCTGCTAGTAGTTGCCGGTAACCCGACTGAAGAACAGAACGTTCTCGCTGTCCCGGCGAAGAAAGCTGTACGCGAAGGCGCAAAGCTCGTTGTAATCGATGCTCGGGAAACTGAGTTGACTCGATATGCGACTGAATGGCTGCGACCTATTCCAGGATCCGAAGCACTTGTGGTCGCTGGAATTACCCGGGCGATTATCGACGAGGCTCTTGAAGACAAGGATTTCGTTGGCAGTCGAATCACCAACGCTGAAGAGATCAAACAGGCACTCTGGAACTTCGATCTTTCGAAGGTTTCAAAGGCGACTGGTATTGATGAAGGACAAATCCGACGTGCAGCTCGTGTATTCGCCGAAGGTGAAAAGGGAGCAGTGTTAGTCGGAGATGACGGCCTATCTGAGTCAACGGTTCAAGTACTGGCTGATGCAGTCGTTGACCTCGCAGCTATCACCGGCAACCTTGGTGACGGCGGGTCAGGTGTATTCCCGCTCTATAACGGTGCGAACACTCTTGGGGCGCACGTACTTGGACTCGGTCCAGCAGGTGGAAATCGATCCCGAGACCAAATCGTCGATTCGATGACAACTGGCGGTGTGAAAGCCGCACTCGTGTTTGCGGACGGAATCTCGTCGAGCACTCCAGGGCTTGAGCATTTGCCACTGGCACTTGGCAATGTTGATTTCGTCGCCGTATCCGCAGTCTTTGACAGTGAGATAACCGCTCACGCCGACGTTGTTCTTCCAGCTGTCACCTATGCTGAACAAAATTCGACAATTACCAACCTCGAACGAAGAGTCCAGCTTGTGCGAAAGACTGCAGAGCCGCGACATGAAGAAAAGACTGGCTGGGAGACAGCTCAGTCGGTCGCTGGGGCGCTTGGAAATGCTGGTGGCGCAGCAGACATTGCCTCAGAAGTATTTGTCGAGATCGCAAACACTGTTGAGTTGATGTCCGGAATGTCGCACGAATCATTGAAGAGTGGTGACACGAAATTCGGGCAACTTACCGACAACGAGACATTGTTCTCAGACAAATCTGAGCAAATCTCTCTTCAACCACTGGTATTTGAAGAACTTGCTGAAGGTATTTCAGCGGACGAACTTGTTTTCGCCCCAGGACGAGTTCTGAGCCAGCCACATCGCGATCTTGATATTCGTAAGCCGGGCGACTTGAACTACATCGACCGTGAAGTAGTAGTTCAGATCCACCCTGACGATGCAGGTACATCCGGAGTGAAATCGGGTGATCGCGTGTTGGTGAAATCGGATAACGGGCATGTGCTTGCTAAAGGTGTTGTATCGCTAGATTCACCACAAAAAGGTCTGGTTGGCGCAACGACACTTTTCGGTGAACTTGCAACTAAGATGCATGAAGTTGAGTACCCCGACTGGACGACACAAATGCCCGGTTTGGCGTATTCGCGGGTTACACTAGAGCTTGCACCTGTTGAAAAAGGCGCAACAGTCGCAGCCGACTAAA